>JBDTDW010000063.1:0-3816 GCA_039922855.1 Candidatus Nanopelagicales bacterium
AGGCCCGCCGCACGGCCAGCGAGCAGGACGGTGCGTGACTCGTCGCCGTCGAACGCGTGGGCGCTGGCCGGCTCGCAGAAGACATCGATCCAACGGGCGTAGGGGGCGCACTCGGTGAGCATCTCGCCGACGACGAGCGCGACGTAGTCGGCGCGATCCATTCCGGGGGGTACGACGTGGGCGCCGAGGTAGGTCGTCTCTGTCGTGACCTCCCGCGCCAGTCGCAGCGCGCGGGCCTCCGCGGTCACGGTGAGCCCGTACCCGCTCTTGACCTCGACCGTTGTCGTTCCCTGCGAACGCATCTCGGCGATCCTGGCGGCGAGCAGCGCGCGCAGCTCGTCGTCGCTGCGTCGCGGGTGGCGGCGACGGTCGTCGCGATGCCTCCGCCGTCGTACGCGGTTCCGGCCATCCGGGCCGCGAACTCCGCGGACCGCTCCCCTGCGAACACCAGGTGGGCGTGGGAATCCACGAAGCCGGGTAGGACCGTACGGCCACCGAGGTCGTGCACGGTGTCGGCGGCCGGGGCCTGCGAGCGGGCCCCGACCCAGGCGATGTGGTCCGCCTCGACGACGAGGGCGGCGTCGGACACCACCCCCAGGGCCGTACCGTCGCCGAGACCCGGGTCGATGGTCACCAGCTCGCAGATCCCGGTGAGCAGTGTGGTCGTCATGCGCTGTGCTCCCTCGGGTTGATCATGGTTGGGGTTCTCCGTCGATCACGGGGACGAGGTCGCCTCGGGCGCACGAGGAACGCACGCAAGCCCATGATCAACGGACGGAAGCACACTCAGATCCATGATCGACGGGGGAGGCGCACTCGGGTGCATGGCAGAACCCTTCCCCGACAAGTCCGATCGACGCCAGCGCCACTGCGCTCGGTGCGACAGACATCGGCGAGGCACCGGATGGGTGCCGGCAGTGTCCTCACGGCTGCTGCCACAACGGGGCGATGGACTGCGAGAGCAGCGCTCCGACGTCACCGAGGAGGTGCCGGCCGCCGGACACGACAGTGCGTCCGTCGACGACGACGGTGTCCACGTCGCAGGCCGTTGCGGCGAGCAGCACCTGCGCGGGGTCGGCGCCGGCGGTGCGTACCGAGTCGAGGCGTAAGGCGACCAGGTCGGCCCTGGCCCCAGCCTCGAGCCGACCCGCGTCCGGCCAGCCCAGGCTGTCGTGCGCCGTCATGATGGCCAGCATCTGGGAAGCGGAGAAGTGCCCGCGCTGCAACGACTCGAGCCGTTCGTGCATCTCCAGCGCCCGGCCCTCTTCGATGATGTCGATCACCGCGTGCTGGTCGCTGCCCAGGGACAGCGGGGCCCCGGCCTCGGTGAGCCGGCTCGCGGGGCCGATGCCGTCGGCAAGGTCTCGCTCGGTCGTAGGGCAGAAGCAGACGGTCGTACGCGATTCACCGAGTGTCTCGATGTCGGACCGGGTCAGGTGGGTCGCGTGCACCACTGTCGTGCGCGGTCCGAGCAGGCCCGCCTGCGCCAGCACCTCGGTCGGCGTGCTGCCGTAGAACTGCAGGGTCGCGACGTTCTCGGCGGGCTGCTCCGAGAGATGGGCGTGCAACGGGCGACCGGCGGCGACGTGGGCGATCGTGGGCAGGCCCTCCCGCGGCACGGCCCGGACCGAGTGCGCCGCGACACCGACCCGCATGCCGTCGGACTCCGACAAGGCGCTCACCCGGGTCGCCCAGGTCGTCACATCGGTGTCGGAGAAACGTTGCTGCACCTGGTCCAACGGCAGATGGCCGTTGGGGCCGAGCCCGCCGGCGAGGTAACAGGTGTCGAGCAGCGTCAGCCGGATCCCGGCGTCCTTGGCGGCCTGGCGCAGCGCCTCGCCCATCGCGTTGGGGTCGTCGTACGGGCGCCCGCCGGGTCCGTGGTGCAGGTAGTGGAACTCCCCGACGGTGGTGACCCCGGCCAGTGCCATCTCGCAGTAGGTGGCACGAGCCAGCGCGAGGTATGAGTCGGGATCCAACCGCCCCGCGACCGCGTACATCCGTTCGCGCCAGGTCCAGAAGTCGCCACCGCCGTCATGCGTACGTCCGCGCAGCGCCCGGTGGAACGCGTGGCTGTGGGCGTTGGCCAGGCCGGGGAGCACGATCCCGGGCAGCTGAGCCGTACCTGCCGGCTCGGTGTCCGGTGTCACCGAGACGAACCGCCCGGCGTCGACCTCGAAGGTCACGTCGCGCGCGGGACCGCCAGGGAGCAGTGCGTACGCGGCGAACCATCTCATGACGCGAGCTCGCGCACGACCCGGGTCAGCGCGTCGACTCCGGCGAGACAGTCGGCGAGATCGGCGTGCTCAGCGGGGGAGTGGGACACTCCCGTGGGGTTGCGTACGAACAACATCGCGGTAGAGATCCCTGCATTGGTAAGGATTCCGGCGTCATGACCGGCCCCGGTGGCCAGCACCGGGGCATCGTCGAGGATTGCCGCCAGTCGTGCCGCGAGAGCCGGCGCGAACACCGTCTTCTCGGTGAAGGACTCCTCAGCGGCCGTGGTGCCAGCGGCGATGGACACGTCGGCGACGACCCGGCGTACGGCATCCGCGTCCGGGCCGCGGGCATCCAACCAGGCCTGCACGAGGGAGGGGATGGCGTTGACGCCGTTCGGTTCGACGCGCACCTTTCCGATGGTCGCGACGGCGCCGTGCTCGCCGGCGGCGCGCCGGGCAGTCGCGATGACCTCGGCCAGCGCCAGCATCGGGTCGTGCCGGTCGACTAGCCGGGTAGTGCCGGCGTGGTTGGCTTCGCCGGCCAGGTCGAGGCGCCAGCGGCCGTGGGGGTTGATCGAAGACCCGACCGCGACGGCACGATCCAGGTCGGCGAGCCCTCGGCCCTGCTCGACGTGCAGCTCCACGAACGTACCGATCCGTCGCAGCGTCTCGTCGTCGCGGCCGAGGGTCGCGGGGTCCCGGCCCGCTGCCGTGAGCGCCTGCGCCATCGTGATGCCCGCGTCGTCGCGCAGGGCGCGGGCACGATCGGGATCCATCGCCCCGGTGATGACGCGCGAACCGGCGCAAGCCACCCCGAAGCGCGCGCCCTCCTCGTCGCCGAAGTTGGCTACGGCGATGGGTTGGGCTGGGGAGAAACCATTGGTGCGCAGAGCATCCAACGCAGCAAAGGCGGACACGACGCCGAGGGGGCCGTCGTACGCTCCCCCGTCCGGTACGGAGTCCAGGTGTGAGCCGAGCACCAGGCCGGGGCCGTCCCGGTCAGGGTCGCCCCACCACGCCCACTGGTTGCCCATGCGGTCGGTGGTCAGGTCCAGGCCTCGAGCCGCGGCGGCCGCGGCGAACCACTCCCGCAAGGTGTGGTCCTCGCGGGTCCAGGCGAACCGGCGATACCCCCCGGTGCCAGCATTGCGCCCCACCGGCGCGAGCTCGGCCCACATGGCCTCGAACGTCACGCTGGAGTCCGCAACTCGACCCGCTTCCCGCCCCGTACGAGTTGCTCAACTCCCGTGATCTTCCCAAGGCGGCGATCACGGCAGTAGGGGTGGGCCGGCGACTCAGGACTCATGGCGTGGGATTCGTACGTGCTGCTCGGTGGCGACCCGCTCGGCGATGTCGTAGCCAGCGTCCACGTGGCGGATGATTCCCATGGCTGGGTCGTTGGTGAGTACGCGCTCGAGCTTCTGGCGCGCCAGGTCTGTACCGTCGGCGACGCAGACCTGCCCGGCGTGGATGGACCGGCCCATGCCGACGCCGCCGCCGTGGTGGATCGAGACCCACGTCGCCCCGCTGGAGGCGTTCACCAGTGCGTTGAGCAGCGGCCAGTCGGCGATCGCGTCGGAGCCGTCGGCCATGGCCT
>JBDTDW010000064.1:0-5631 GCA_039922855.1 Candidatus Nanopelagicales bacterium
GCTGCTCCGGCGACCCGTCCGTTCGCCACCTGGATGCCCGGTCTACTCGGGGAGCGTGCGTCGTGAGCCAGTCCGCCTTCAGCGCCAAGACCAGCGAGCCGGCCAAGAGGCGGTCGCGCAAGGTCCAAGGTCAGGTCGCCTTCGTGGCAACCGGTCCGGGCGACCCCGAACTGCTTACGGTCCGGGCCGTCGCGCTGCTGCGCGAGGCCGATGTTGTGGTGGCCGACCCCGGGGCTGTGGACCTGGCTCGTGCCCTGATCGACCCGGAGGCCGAGCTGCACGCCGCGGTCGACGAGCACGGGCGCCCGCTCACCCACGCCGGTCGGGCCAAGCTCGTCGTGGAAGCCGCGCGGGCCGGGCGCCGCGTCGTACGCCTGCTGTCCGGCGACCCGGTCATCGACGGCTCGCTCGCGGTCGAAGCCACCGCCGTGGCGAAGGCGCGCCTGGCCTTCGAGGTCGCCCCGGGCGTCTCGGTGCTCACCGGCGTCGCGGCGTACGCCGGCACCGGGCTGGTCGGCGGGAAAGCACGGGAGGTACGAGTCCTGGACATGGATGATCCCGGCATCGAATGGGCTGCGCACGTCAGCCCCCGGGTGACGCTGGTGGTCCTGGGCGCCGCCGACCGTGCCTGCGAGCTGGCCCGGCACCTGTTGGACGCCGGTCGCTCCGCGGCGACGCCGGTCGCGATCACCCGCGGCGTCACGACGATCGAACAGCGCACCCTCGCCTCGACCCTCGGTGAGCTCGAGGCTGCGGTGAAGCTGACCCGGCAGGCCGGACCCGGCGTCGTCGTGATCGGCGAGGCCGTCGCCCAGCGCAGCGCGGTGTCCTGGTTCGAGACCAAACCGCTGTTCGGCTGGCAGGTGCTGGTGCCTCGTACCAAGGAGCAGGCCGGCGAGCTGTCACGCCAGCTGGCCCGTTTCGGCGCGGTGTCCCAGGAGGTCCCGACGATCTCGGTGGAACCGCCACGCACCCCGCAGCAGATGGAGCGGGCGATCACCGGACTCGTCTCGGGCCGTTTCCAGTGGATCGCGTTCACGAGCGTGAACGCCGTCAAGGCGGTCCGGGAGAAGTTCGAGGAGTACGGCCTGGACGCGCGGGCCTTCGCCGGGCTGAAGGTGGCCGCGGTCGGGGAGCAGACTGCGGCGGCGCTGACCAGCTTCGGCGTGAAGCCGGACCTGGTGCCCTCCGGCGACCAGAGCAGCGCCGGGCTGCTGGAGGACTGGCCGGAGTTCGACCCGGTCTTCGACCCGATCAACCGGGTCTTCCTGCCCCGGGCTGACATCGCCACGGACACCCTTGTCGCCGGCCTGGTCCAGCTCGGCTGGGAGGTCGAGGACGTCACCGCGTACCGCACGGTGCGCGCGGCGCCGCCGCCGGCCCCGACCCGCGACGCGATCAAGAGCGGTGGCTTCGACGCCGTACTGTTCACCTCGAGCAGCACGGTGCGAAACCTCGTGGGGATCGCAGGCAAGCCACACCCCTCGACGGTGGTGGCGTGCATCGGCCCGGCGACGGCCAAGACCGCGGAGGAGCACGGACTGCGAGTCGACGTCCTGGCCGAGACACCGTCGGTGACCGCCCTGGCCGATGCGCTGGCCGCCCACGGCGACGCTCTGCGCATTGCCGCCGCGGAGTCCGGCGAGCAGGTGTGGCGTCCCAGCAAGCGGCGAGGCGCTCCCCGTCGCAAGGCCACCTGACCCCGACCCGAGCCAGGAGCTGGCATGTCCCGTACCGTCGTTCATCTGCTGCGCCACGGCGAGGTCGACAACCCGAGCAAGGTGCTGTACGGCAGGCTGCCCGGGTTCGTGCTCTCCCCGCTCGGGGAGCAGATGGCCCAGCGGGCGGCCGAGGCGCTGTCGGACCGCGACGTCGTCGAGGTCGTCGCCAGCCCCCTGGAGCGAGCCGTTCAGACGGCGACCCCGGTCGCGGCGTCGCACGGCCTGCAGATCCGGACCGACGACCGGCTGCTGGAGGCGACCAACGTGTTCCAGGGCAAGCGCATCTCGATCGGGGACGGTGTCCTGCGCCAGCCGCGGGCGTGGCGTCACCTCTACAACCCGTTCACGCCGAGCTGGGGTGAGCCGTACGTGGACCTGGCTGCCCGGATGCGGGTCGCGGTGGGCGAGGCGCGGGAGCGGGCCAAGGGGCACGAGGCCGTGCTCGTGAGCCACCAGCTACCGATCTGGGTGGCACGCCTGGACGCTGAGCACCGCCGGTTCGTCCACGACCCGCGGCGCCGTCAGTGCGCCCTGGCGAGCCTGACCTCGTTCGTGTACGACGCCGACGAGCTCGTCGCGATCACCTACGCCGAGCCGTCGGCGGACCTGATCGCCGCGGCCGGTCACTCCGCGGCCAGCGCGGCGGGAGCCTAAGGGGTGACCCCTGCGGTCACGTACGGCCCGAGAGCCCGGCCGGTCGCGGTCCTGGCGGTCCTGGCGGTGCTGACCCTGGTCCTGGTCGGCTGCTCCAGCTCCGTTGACCAGGGGACCGGGTACGACTCCGCGGACGGGAGCACGGTCATCCTGGCGCCCGCGGACCGCGACCCGGCACCTGTCGTGGTGGGCACCACATTGACCGGGACCACCCTCGACCTCGCCAAGTGGCGTGGCAAGGTCGTGGTCGTGAACTTCTGGTCGTCCTGGTGCCCTCCGTGTCGTGAGGAGGCGGGGACGCTGGCGCAGGTGTCCGACCAGCTCAAGGACAAGGACGTGCAGTTCGTCGGCGTCGTGACCCGGGACACGGTCGACAACGCGAAGGCGTTCCTGCGCACCAACGCGCTGTCGTACCCCATGCTGTTCGATGACCCGACGAACAACTCGATCCTGCTGGCGTTCCGGGGCAAGCTGCCGGTGGCTCAGAACCCCACCACATACGTGCTGGACCGACAGGGTCGGATCGCGGCACGGGCGCTCGGGGCCGTGGACCGGTCCCGGCTGCTCGGGCTGATCGATCCGGTGCTCGCCGAGAAGCCGGCGTGAGGTGAGCTGAACATGAGTGCCGTCGAGACCGTCGTGACCGGGTCGCTGCTGCTGGCGATCCCGGTGTCGTTCGCCGCCGGCGTGGTCTCGTTCCTGTCCCCGTGCGTGCTGCCGCTGGTGCCCGGCTACCTCTCGTACGTCACCGGGCTCACCGGTGCCGACCTGGCCGGTGAGGCGCAGGCCGCGGCCGACGCACCCGCAGCCGATGACCGGCCGGTCGACGGCGCCGCGACCGAGGGGCCTGCGGTCGTCCCATCGCGCAGCGAAGGGGACGGCTCAGCCGGCAGCGGGACGACCACGCTGGTGCACGATCCGGCGCTGACGCCGGTGCACCGCAGCGGTCGGGTACTCGCCGGCTCCTTGCTGTTCGTGCTGGGGTTCTCCGTCGTGTTCGTCTCGTACGGGTCGCTGATCGGCTGGCTCGGGACGTTCTTCCTGGAGTACGGCAACGTCATCTCCCGCGTCCTCGGGGTCCTGGTGATCCTGCTGGGGCTGAGCTTTCTGGGCCTGGTCCCTGCCTTGCAGCGGGACTGGCGGGTGCACCGCACCCCCGGCATCGGGGTGTGGAGCGCACCGCTGCTGGGTCTGCTGTTCGGGATCGGGTGGAGCCCGTGCCTTGGCCCCACGATCGGCGCCGTCGAGACCTTGGCCTTCAACGAGGCCAGCGCCGCCCGGGGGGCGCTGCTGTCGTTCGCCTACTGCTTGGGCCTGGGACTGCCCTTCGTGCTGGTGGGCCTGGCGTTCCGGCGTGCCCTGGGCGCCATGGGCTGGGTGAAGCGTCACTACGCCGTCGTGATGCGCCTGGGCGGCGGGATGCTCGTGCTCATCGGGGTCCTGCTGGTCAGTGGTGTCTGGCAGCACGTGACCATCGCGCTCACGTCGTGGGCCGCCAACACCACGACGGTGCTGTGATGACGACCAGCGACGTCACCACGACCGAGCCCAGCGAGGACCCGGCTGCTACCGGCGAGGAAGCAGCCGCGACCAGCGGACTGTCCACGGCACCTCGCGAGGACGACTCGGTCGGCTCGGACGGCGCGGTGAGGGGCCTGGGCGCGCTGGGGTGGGCGCGCTGGACCTGGCGGCAGCTGACGAGCATGCGGACGGCTCTGATCCTGCTGTTCCTGCTCGCCCTCGGCTCGATCCCCGGGTCGATCTACCCACAACGCTCGGTCAACGCGATCGAGGTCGCCCAGTACATCCAGGACAGCCCGAGGTGGGGGCCGATCCTGGACCGCCTGGACATGTTCGACGTGTTCGGCGCTCCCTGGTTCTCGGCGATCTACGTGCTGCTGTTCGTGTCGCTGATCGGCTGCGTGATCCCCCGTACGCTGCAGCACGCCCGGACCTTGCGCCAGCCACCGCCGAAGGCCCCTCGCCACCTGTCCCGCCTGCCGCAGAACCGCACCGCGACGGCGCCGGAAGCCGACCCGCAGCAGGTCCTGGACCTTGCGACCACCACGTTGCGAAAGCGCCGGTGGCGCCTACGGACTGCTGCCTTCGACGGCACCACAGGCTGGGTCGCCGCCGAGAAGGGCTACTCGCGCGAGGTCGGGAACCTGTTGTTCCACGTCTCCCTCATGGGAATCCTGGCGGCCGTCGCCCTGGGGTCCCTGACGGGGTTCTCCGGTCGGGTGATCGTCAAGGAGGGCACCGGTTTCGCCGACGCGATCCCCTCGTACGACAGCTTCACGCCCGGCCGGCTCACGGACTCATCGGACCTGCCGCCGTTCGCGTTCACGCTCGACAAGTTCACGGCCGCCTACCAGCGCGGCGGGACGCAGACCGGCGCACCCCGGGAGTTCTCCGCGACCGTGACCTCGCGCAGCACCCCCGATGCCGCGCCGGTGACCACCACGATGCAGGTCAACGACCCGCTCGTGCTCGACGGCGTCAAGGTGTTCCTGGTCGGGCACGGCTACGCCCCGAAGTTCACGATCAAGGACAAGACCGGGGCGATCGTGTTCCAGGACTCAGTGGTGTTCTTGCCGCAGGACGGCAACTTCACCTCGACCGGTGTGGTCAAGGCGTTCGACACCAAGCCGGAGCTTGCGTTGCAGGGATTCTTCCTGCCGAGCGCGGCAGTCGATCCCCAGCGCGGCCCTTACTCCTCGTTCCCGGCACCGGACAACCCGGCGGTCTTCCTGTCGGCGTGGACCGGGACGATCGATGCCAGCGGGCAGCAGACTGTCTACCGGCTCGACACCTCGGCCATGAAGCAGGTCGGGATCAAGTCCTTGATCCCCGGCGAGAGCTGGACCATCCCCACGACCGGTCAGACCGTGACCTTCGACGGCTTCGTCCAGTTCGCCACGTTCTCCGTCGCCCGCGACCCCGGCACCGGCCTGGCCCTCGCCGCGGCGCTGCTGGCGATCCTGGGCCTGACCCTCTCGCTGCTGGTGCAGCGCCGACGGCTCTGGGTACGCGCGACCCGAGACAAGTCGGGGGCTACGGTGGTCGAGGTCGCGGGGCTGACCCGCAGCGAGCACGCTTCCGTCGCGGACGAGCTCGACGCTCTGGTGGCTGCACTCCCGGTGGTCCCAGCGCCGGCTCATGGCTCCCCGCGCGGGGAGTGAGGAGGAGTACGAACCGTGTCCGTCAACGAGTCGCTCGCCCAGACGAGCAACTACCTGGTCTACGGCGCGATGGC
>JBDTDW010000065.1:0-13266 GCA_039922855.1 Candidatus Nanopelagicales bacterium
GGTTGCCCTTCGCCGGGCCCGTCCAAAGGCCACTGAGAGGGCACGAATCGAGGGCTGGTCCACCCGCTGGGCGATCGAGAGTCGGGACGATGCAACTGTCCGTCTGAGCCGGATGGCGACTTGGACGGTCAACGCCCTTGTGTGTTGATTGACTGAAGGCGGCGAGATGTCACGATGGGAGGGTCGGATCACTGAACTGGCCGTGAGCAAGCCCTGTACGTCGCTGGGCGGGCGTGGCGATCATGGCGTCGCTGGTGTTGGCTGCAGGGCTTGGTGGGTTGCACCCAGCTGCGTCGAGTGGGCCATAGCGGTCTGTTGGTGACCTCGGGAAATGCGGCGGAGCCCCTAAGGGGCGTACACCGCGACGAAATCGCGGCTCGTGTCGCCGAGGTAGCGATCTACCGGCCGCTGGAAGTCCCCGAGCTTGTGGGGCACGGGCGCCGTCGCATAGTGCGTGTAGTACATGAATGAGGTCCAGGTCTGGTTGATGTCGAGCTGCATCGCGTTCACCGCACCGGCTCGGTGGAGTATGTCGGCGAGGTCCGAGACCGTCATCGCGTCGCCCAGCACATACACCAGGTCGCCTTTGGCTGTGACACCGAGGCCGGAACGCCACACCGCTGCCGCACCTCCGATCGTGGCTCCCCACGTGCTCTGCACGTTGGCATCGAGGTTGGGGGCCACGTGTCCCCCGGAGATGAGGAGCTTGAGGTTCTGGCGCACAAAAGCCACGTCGGGCGCCATCGATACATCTTTCCCCCAGGTGCCGACGGTGGCGTGGCCGTCCTTGTAGATCACCAAGGACGCCGCACCAGCTGTGAGGGTGCCCACTGTGGTGCCGTGGTCGTAATAGCCCCCCTCGGCGTCCTGCATCTTGAAGCCGCTGTTGAAGGTCGCGACGAGCCCGGGAAGCTGTTTGCCCGCGATCAGGTCGGGTTCGGACATGCCCGAGAGGCCCGGGTTCTGGAACCCGGGATGCAGGACGAAATGCAGGGTATGGCTCATCCATGCCACACCGGTGAGGTAGGAGGTGTGCACCGTGTCGGGTCGGACGAAGGTCTGCTGGACCAGGGGCCCGGCAGCAGAGCTCACGACCGGCACGTAGACGCCCTCCCCGGGCAGCGCGGGAGAGACCGGCGGCACGAGCCGGGGTGCAAGCGCGATTGTTGTGGGTCTGCTCGGGGAGGTGCTGTTCGGCTGGGAACCCTCCGCGGCTCCCGCGGCGAGCTGGGAGGTGTCCGGCGTCCCCCCGGTCGCGGGAGGATTCAGGTCGTACTGCACGTTCTCGGCCAGGGTGACCACAGGGCCGAGGTAGTGATCGCGGGCCCACTCGGCGAGCTTGACCGACACGCCGTCGTCACCAGGGGCGGTCAATGCGCCGATCAGTGACCAGCTCGTCGTCACCAGGAACAACAAGATGCCTGCCAAGACAGTGCGGCGCACCCAGTACACCCGACGAGACCGCCGACGATAGGGGCGCGGCCTGCTCACGGGCCTGTTGAGCTGGTCGAGCACCCTGCCTCCGACCGTGAGGTGACACCTGTGGACCCGCAGACCGCGGGCACCGTGCCAGTAGAACCCAGCGATATGGAGCAAGTCGAACCCAAACCGATGCTCTTACTGAGCGTTAACCAACTCGAACCACGTTCACCGCTCAAGGGTGCTTGAGGACGACGAGACGTATCCACTATGGGTCAGAGGACGGACGAGGATCTGGCGCGTGTACGAGTCCAGCCCGCTTCCCCGTCGCCGTGCATTGCGCCGTCGCGATGTCGGCAGCGCTCTCCTTTTTCCTCACGTACCACCTGGACCCGATCTGGGCCGGTGGTGATGGGATGGCGGCGCCGCCATGAGTACCTCTGATCGCGCACCGGCTCGTGGCAGTGACTCCGCCACGACTTACGTGAGGTGCACCCGACGTCGCTGACGCACGATCGCCCAGGTGACGACGAAACCCAGTCCGTTGAGGGCCCAGTGCAGGCCCATCGGAGCAAACAGGCTGCCGCTCCATGTTCGCAACAGGCAGAACAGGACTCCGGCAGCGGCGGTCCCGAGAACCGTGAGTCCGACGGAGATGATCTGGCCCGTTCTGCCCTCGCCCACGATGGATGAGACCGCGGCGTTGGACTGGTGCATCGACAGGGACGGCAGGATGTGCCACAGCCCGAAGACGAATGAGGACACCGCGATCCCCCACACCAGTCCGAACCGCGAGTGCACCATCGCCAGCAGCACCCCGCGAAAAGCCACCTCCTCCATCAGTACTGTCCCGAAGGGGACGACGAGGAGGGCGTTGCGCATGAGATCGCGGCCGGTCTGCTCACGGGTGCGCTCGTCGAAGAAGAACTTGCGTGTGAACGCGAAGGCCGTCCCCATCAGATAGACCAGCAGCACGGCCCCGATGCCGGCCAGCCCCCACGCCAGCCCGGGCAGCCACGACCCGGGGCCGAGGCCGAGCTGGGACCAGCTCTGCTTGTCCAGGCGCCCGATGCCTAGCAGGACAGCGGTGCCGGCCAGGCAGGTGGGGACGTACCACTGCTCCTTCCACGTGTTGTTGGCCAGGTTCAGCAGGGCGAGTACGACCAGGACCGCGGCTACGGGGACGAACAGCATGGTCCGGGCCGGTCAGGTGGTTCGGGGGAGATCGGCTGCGGTTGCGACCGTCGGGCCCGGCTCCAAGATCCCCCACGTCCGGAGCTGACGCTGGACCGACTCCTTCGCGTGGAGCAGCTGCTCGGCCACGAGCCGGTTGCGTGCCCACAGCAGCTCGCGGCGACGCAGCGCCTCCTCGATGCGCGCGTGCTCGTCCTCGGGCATCGCCAGTCCGTACGCGACCGCGACCATGCTGGCGATGTTGGCTCGGTAGTCGTGGCCCCTGGCCACGAAGTAACCCGGTTGTACGTTCATCGCGTTCTTCACGTCGACCAGCGTGGTCACGAACGTCGAGATCGGTCGCCAGGTGGTGTCCCGCGCCACGCCGGTCGGACGGCTCGCGCTCGGGCCGAGCCAGTCCGGCTGCTGCACCATGAGCGATGGGGTGAAACGTGTTATGGGATCCTCGTGGTGTGATAGCAGGAAGATGCGCGCCCGCGATCGGGTCGCCTCGTCCAACGCCAACCACTCCTGGTAGGAGGACAGCTCCACGACAACTCCGTCGGGGTCGTTCTTGTCGGGGTCGGCCCGCCACCGCTTGGCCCAGCCGCTCTCGGCCGGCGTGCCGAGGAACAGCGCCCGGTCCATGCCGACGCGCCGAAAGCCCGACGTACCCTCATGCAGGAACGCGTCCTGCAGCGTGTGTGCCCCGAGCGACTCCCCGAACCCGACCACGCGGGGCCGTGTCTGCTCCGGGATCGAGCGGATCCGCCAGGTCAGCGCGTGCAGCAGGGCCCGATTCTGCTCGCGCCCCATCGAGACGCGGTCCAGCGAGAGGAACGACGGGCGCAGCGAGTACTGCAGCGTCACCGTGGCGCAGTCTCCGCGCGTGAGGTACTCGTACGTCTCGACCGCCGCGTAGTTGATGTACCCCGAACCCGTAGGAGAGGCGACCACGATGAGCGACCTCTCGAACGCACCGAGCTGCTCCAGGTCCTGCATCGCCAGGTCGACCCGGACGTCGATGGCCTTGGCGGTGTCAAGGCCGCCGAAGACCCGGATGGGGGTCTTCGAGGCGGGTGCGTGAGTGACTGCCTCGATCTCCTCGACCGGCAGCGCCATGTTGACGAAGCGCGCACCCTCACGGGTGAGCGTGTGCCAGTCGATGACCGACCGCGGACCTCCGCTGACGCTGGCCATGGCAGGTTGGTTCTTGTACGCCTCCTCGATCGCGGCACCGCCTTGCTCCTGGCCTCGATACAGGTATTCCATGCCAGTCGCGAGCGCCACTCCCAGCGCGCTCAGCGTGGCTGCGTGACCGACGGTGGTGCCCATCCGACCGGTACCGGGTGCCACCTTGTTCACACCGCGGCCGATGAGGCGGGCGACGTACGTCTCACCGGCAGCCAGCCCGTGCAGCGCCAGGCTCACTCCCACCCCGATGGCGGCCGACCGGGTCACAGGCGGCCACTGCGGTTGGGTCGGGTCGGTGCCGGCGGCCTCGCGTCGCACGTCCGGCAGCGGGAGCGGATCGGTCGCCGGCGGTAAGGAGTCGCCGCCCTCTCGGGCTCGCCGACGAAGGCGCCAGATCTGGTACGCGGCAACGCCGGAGCCGATGGCGACCCCGCTGGGCAGCATCGCCAGGAAGGTGGCGCGGGACCCATACCGCCGAGTCGCCACGTCGGACAGCGTCGCGATCGCGGTGAGCGGGAGCCCGGCAAGACCGAGGCGAGTCGTGCGTTGAGCGCCGGTGCGCAGGACCGCTCGCCGGATCGGCTCGCCAGGTCGCTGCGCCAGGGCTCGGGCGCCGGTGATCCCGACGGCGATCAGCGCAAGGTTGGCGACCGCCTCGGCTCCGCGCCGCTGCATCGGTGCGGCCTCGGAGTCGGTACGAAGCACCGAGCTGGTGAACGAGCTGATGAACGACTGGCTGGTGGATACCAGCGAGTAGTTCAGCGCGGTGACAACGCCGGTGGCCACGGCCTGGTCCACCGAGCTGCGCGGCAGCAGGCCCGGCTCGAAGGAGCCACCCACGCTGGCGGAGGCGATCAAGGCAGCGGTGCGTTCGGTCACGTCGCGGTGAAGGGCGGCGTCACGAAGGCGAACGGCAACATGATCGAAGTTCATGAGGTCCTCTCGTCGGACGCTGTCGTGGGGCAGTCCCTCAGGTCCGGGGGATGACAGACCTGCGTGGCGCAACCTCCCAGGTCCCGGGGCTCACCGACCTGCCTGCGTACCAGACCGCTCAGGCCTCCAGCGCCGCGATCGCGATCGCACGCATGATCGGCTCCAGGATGCCGCGTTGAGTCGCCGCGAGCCTGCTGAGACTACCCACGGAGCGGATGGTCCCGATGCCGCACAGAGCGGCGGTCACGATCTCGGCCCGGAGCTCGGCATCGGCCGCGTTCGAGGCGTGCGCGGCCTGCGCCAGGGGGGTCAGGATCGTCTCGCCGAGCAGCCGGCGTACCTCACGGCGGGTCTCGCCGTCCACCTGGGGCCGCGACAGTGACAGCACCAAGGGCCCGACGCCCTCGTTGTCCCAGCGTGAGAGCAGGCGGTCGATCAGCTGGCCGGCAACCGCATCAGGGGCACCTGGGTCCAACGCCCGCACACTGCTGGGCAGGTCAGCGTGCCAGTCCCCTGCAAGGACTGCCTGGTAGAGGCCGTCCTTGCTCCCGAAGTACCTCACCACCAGCGCGGCGTC
Organism: Candidatus Nanopelagicales bacterium; assembly: GCA_039922855.1. GTDB lineage: Bacteria > Actinomycetota > Actinomycetes > S36-B12 > CAIYMF01 > JAFIHG01. The sequence goes on from JBDTDW010000065.1 coordinate 5,297, forward strand.
CAGGCCGGCACGCGCGGCGACCTGTCGCAGCGTGGTACGGCTGTAGCCGCGCTCCGCGAACAGCTCGGATGCCGCTGCCAGCAGCTCGCGTCGACTGGCAGCCGCGTTGCGCCGACGAGGTGGTGGCCCGTCGCCTGGTTGCTCGGCTCCGTTGTCCGTGGTCGTCGTGGTCATGTGTGCTCCGGTCGTCTCGGCACGATCTGCACGCGCGCGCCCGGGTTCGACAGTAGAGGCTCGTACCGAGCCGTACACCCGCAGACCCCCAGAGCACCGGTCCCCCGTTTCGGTTCCGGCACCCGTCCGACCAGAGTTCCGGTTCCTCGCACGAGCGTGCGGCGCCCCGGGGAACTGGCCCGCGACCCGGTAGCGCCAATCGCGTCGCGCTGGTTCCGGCCTCTCGCACATGCTTCCGCGGTTGGTTCACCTGCGTTGGTGCGAGGTACCGGTTCTTCACCGGCCCCTGTGTGACTTGGGGCGCCATAAATCGCGGCAGAGCGCGCACTTCATCGAACGCGCGCCGGTAAACCGGCACCGCACCCCGCTTGCCGGGGCGTGGCAAGCAGCCTGGCAATCGGGGGTCGTCAAGGTGGCGGAGTCCGGTCGACCTGAGGAGTCCGTCATGTCTGTCAACGACGCCGTAGCGAAGTCACGGCCGCCCGCCGCGGGGCCCGCCGAGCCTCTTGCCCACGACGCGATCCCGCCCACTCCGAGCCCGCCGCACCCTGCCGTCGCGACGGCACCGGTCGCGGGCGCGGCAGTCACGGGTTCTGGAGGCACGCTGGGCAGGCACGACGTGGGCAGCAACCCCGGGCTCTTGCTGGCGTTGGCCGCGGTCGACGAGAGGGGGTGGGACGGCGGCGACGGCACGGCGGTGCTGACGTATGCCCGTCTGAGGGTGGTACGGCCGCAGGTGCACCGCGCAGGGCTCAGCGGACCGGCGGCGAACCAGGCCGAGGCGACCGGGTGGGCCGTGGCGTGGGAGCTGCTGTCGAGCCGGGCGCTGCGCGCGGCTGGCTCCCCGTGGGGAGTGGTCTCCGTCGCGGTCCGGCGCGCGGTCCTGGGGGAGGTGGTGGCCGCGGTGTACGGAACCGGGGTGCGTGAGGCCTGGCGCCTGGCGGCCGGCTCTCCACGACCGGGTCGGCCGGGAGACGCCCTCGCCCCGGTGCGGCGGCCAGTCAGCCTGTCGATGCTGGACCCGGACTGGTGTGCGCCGACAACCGGGCACGTCTTCGACGGGATCGGGCCTAGGCTCGAAGTGATAGCGACGGCGATGGTAAGAGCCGGCTGGTCCCGTGAGGAGGCCGTAGCTGTGTGCGAGTGGGTGGCGTACCGCGCGCACGACCGCTCGGTCACGAAGACCCCGGGATGGCGGACCTTGGCTCGGTTGCTGGGCATTCCGGCCTGGCGCGCCCGCCGGGCGACCGTCCTGCTGCTCGGGTCAACCACGTGGCCTGGGTTGGTCGAGCGGGTGGCGTCCGAGGGATCCATTGTCCTGCAACGACCGGACGTCCTGGCGGCCGTGAGATCGACTGTCGTTGCCTCCCACTTGTCACCAGTTGGTGCATCAAAGCTCGCGCTGCGACGTTGCGACCTCGCAGTCCAGCGTGAGCGATCGTGACCGATGCTCCGCCGTAACCGGTTCCTGCTGTTGAAGAATCCGCAGGACGAGGGTGACGCCGGGTGCACATCACGTGGCGGACCGTGTCTGAATGCGACCACATTCGTGGTGAAGTGTCCCAATTGCCCTAGGAATTCTGTGATTTCGCACCGAACGTGTTTCGGGTCGAGTACACATGCCTTTCACCCGTTCGCCCTAGACCCAGGTCACTGAGTATCAAGGCGGTGCAGATGATGATGCGCAACGGCTTCCCAACCCCGCGGCCCTGCCACGGTCCGGGCGCAGGCTTGTCGCACGGGAGCGCCCGGTGACGGCCACGATCAACCACGCTTCGGGCGACGGGTCCACCGAGTCGTCACGGCACGGCCCCGGCACCTCGAGGCGCCCGGAGCGTCCCCTCCCGACCCCGCCCCTGGCTCCGATCGTCCGCAGTCCCCGGCGTCCGGCGCTGCTGGCACTCGGGATCGCACTCACGGCGACCGGTGCGCTCACGACCGCGTGGTTGGTCAGCCACGCCGACGCGCGCGTCTCGGTGGTGGCGTTGGCGCGTGATGTTCCGTACGGATCCGTCGTCACCGCGGCGGACCTGGTGGTGGCCGACGTGGCGCTTGACGCGCGGATCGCGACGGTGCCGGCGGAGCAGGCCAGGTCCGCGGTGGGTCAGGTGGCAGCCGCACCGCTTCTGGCCGGCACTCTGTTGGCCCCGGGGGCCTTGACCGACAAGCTGCCGCCGGGGCCGGGAGAAGTGCTGGTGGCGCTGGCGATCCCTGGCAGTCGGATGCCGGCCGGGTCGCTGTCCGCCGGCGATCACGTGCTGATGGTCAGCACTCCGGTACGGGACGCGGATGCCCCGACCTCGCCACCTCCGACGTTGCGCGCCACGGTAGTGCGGCTCGGTGACACCGACCTCGACGGCGTGACGGTGGTCGACGTCACCGTGCCAGCAGCCGAGGGCCCGGTCGCGGCGTCGTGGTCGGCGACGGGACGGATCGCGCTGATCCTCGAGTCCGGAGCGAAGTAGTGGCAATGTTCGCGCTCAGCGCGGCGAAGGGGTCCCCGGGGGTCTCGACGTGCGCGCTCGCGCTGGCACTGGTGTGGCCGCTGGCGTTGCCCGGCCGACGGGTCCTGCTGGTCGACGCGGATGTCGCCGGCGGGGGATCGGTCAGCGCGTTCCAACGCCACGGCCTCGGCGACGGGCGGGGACTGCTGGGTTGGGCGGCCGCGACGCCGTCGGACGACCGACTGGAACGGCAGCTGCTCGCCCTGGATGCCGGGGGAGGGTGGCTGTTGTCCGGCCTGCCGGATGCGGGAAGTGCAGCCGCCCTGGACGGTCGTTGGACCGAGCTGCGTACCGAGCTCGAGGAGCTGCAGAGGGACCGGTGCATCGACGTCCTCGTGGACCTGGGTAGGTGCGGTGCCCGACACGAGGCGACGCCTCTGTTTGCGGGCGCGGACGCCGTGCTCGTAGTGCTGCGCTCGACGTTCGAGTCGGTGTCCTTGACCAACGGCATCCGCGGCACCCTGCCCACCGGTGGTGGTGGTGCTGGCAGGGACGGTAGGAAACGGGTGGCTGCCCTGCTGGTCGGGGATCGTGATCCCTACAGCTCTCGTGAAGTCGGTGCCGATCTGCAGATGCCGGTGGTGGCAACGCTCTCGCACGATCCGCGGGGGGCGCAGGCATTAAGTGCCGGATCGTACGAGCGGGCGCTGCGTACGAGGTCGGCACTGCTGCGCTCGGCGCAGATCGCGGCCGTGGCCGTCGCCGCGATGGCACCGGAGCCGTCCCATGTCTAGCGCGAAGTCGCTCGAGTGGTTCGTCGAGGTCGAGCCGGATGACCGACCCCTGGCGGTCGACGCGGTGGAGCCATCGATCGAGGTGGACCACGCGATGGTGACTGCAGTGCGTGACGCGGTCACCGAGCGACTCGCGACCCGGCTGCAGGCATCCCCGGTCAGCGACCTCGCCGTCCGGCGCGAGTTGGCCCGTGCGCTCACCGCCGACGTCCTGGCGAACCGTTCCGTGCAGCGAGCTCATGCGGGCCTGCCGGCCTGGACCGAGTCGCAGGAGTTCGCGATCTCCGACGCCGTGATGGCAGAGTTGTTCGGACTGGGCCGACTGCAGCCGCTCGTGGATGACGCCGACATCGAGAACATCGAAGCGAACGGCTGCGACGACGTATGGCTCTCTTACGCCGATGGTCGACAGGAGCGGGGTCCGGCGATCGCGGCGTCGGACGCCGAGCTCATCGAGCTGATCCAGTCCCTCGGTGCCCGCACTGGCAGTTCGGAAAGGTCTTTCACCACAGCTAGTCCCAGCCTGCACCTCAAGCTCGATGATGGCAGCCGGCTTGCGGCGATGGCGTGGACCACCCCACGACCTCAGGTCGTGATCCGTAGGCACCGGATCCGTGACGTAGACCTCGGAGACCTCGTACGACTGGGCACTGTCGACACCGGACTCGAGGCGTTCTTGCGTGCCGCTCTGCACAGCGGCAAGAACATCGTGGTGACCGGCCTGCAGAATGCCGGAAAGACAACGCTGATCCGCGCGCTGGCCAACGAGTTCGCGCCCATCGAGCGCTTCGCGACGATCGAGCGCGAGTACGAGCTGCATCTGCACGACCTGCCGCACCGTCACCCTCGTGTCGTGGCGATGGAGGCTCGGGAGGGCAGCGCCGAGCGTGACGCGTCAGGGCGCAGCGCCGGGGAGGTCAGCTTGTCGCAGCTGGTCGTCGACGCGCTGCGCATGAACCTACGAAGGATCATTGTCGGGGAGGTTCGCGGTACAGAAGTTCTCCCGATGCTCGAGGCCATGAGCACCGGTGATGGCTCGTTGTGCACGCTGCACGCGCGGTCCGCGCATCGGGCGTTCGACCGGCTCGTCACGCTGTGTCTGTCTGCGGGCGTCGGCATGACCGACACGTTCGCGTACCGACTCGCAGCCGGGGCGGTCGACCTCGTCGTGCACGTCAGCCTGTCCGACGACGAGGGTGGGTCCGGGCGCCGGCACCGCTTCGTGTCCGAGGTGGTCGAGATCGACGGGATCGGGGAGTTCGGACGACCGGTGATGACCACCGTCTTCGGTCCCGGACGCGACGGGCGCGCAGTGCCCAAGCACTCACCCCGGTGCCTGCCGGACCTGATACGCCGCGGCTTCGACCCGGCCTTCCTTGACCGGGCCGAGGGCACGTGGTCCGACGCGCTGCCGGTAGGCCTGCCGGATCCAGGGCCTGGCCGATGAGTGCGCCGATGCTGCCGGCGCTGGCGTCCGGGCTGCTCGTCGGTGGTGGCCTGCTGCTGGTTCTGCTGGCCTGGTACGGCACACCGGTCAGCTCGAGCAGGACCCCGAGCTCCCCAGGGCCCGCCAGGCGCACCCGGCGCGAGCGCAGGCTGGGTCGCGCGGTCCTCTCGCTCGCCGCAGGTGTCCTGACGTGGGTGTTCTCCGGCTGGCCGGCCGCCGGGCTGATCGTGACCCTCGCGGCGTGGGGCGTGCCCGTCCTGTTCTCCACCTCGCGTCGTGCCGCAGCGGCCATCGACCGGGTCGAGGGAGTCGAGGACTGGGTACGCCGCCTCAGCGATGTGCTCATCGTCGGCGTCGGCCTGGGCCAGGCGATCCTTGTCACCGCCTCGTCCGCACCGGCACCGATCGCCGAGGAGGTCGCCGCCCTGGCCGCACGCATCTCGGCTAGGTGGTCGACCGAGGATGCATTGCGCGCGTTCGCGGACGACATCGGTGATGCCGACGCGGACCTGGTGGCAGCAGCCCTCATCCTGGCGCAGCGCCGCAAGGGACCCGGCGTCGCTGCCGCCCTGGCGGCGCTCGCGGCCGCGCTCGCAGAGGAAGTGGCGATGCGCCGCCGCGTCGAGGCGGACCGAGCCAAGCCCCGGGCGACGGCGCGCGCGGTCACCCTCATCACTTTGGCTGTGGTCGCGGTGGGCGCGCTCAACGGCAGCTACCTGCAGCCGTACGCCACCCCCCTCGGGCAGCTGGTCCTGGTGGGAGTCACCGGGGTCTTCGTGGCGGCGCTGGCGTGGATGCGGACGATGACGCTGAGCAGCACCCGGCGCCGGCTGCTCGTGAGCTCCTCCCGAACAGCGACGGCATCGTCATGAATGTTCCCGTGCTGCTGTCCGGCGCTGCTGCCGGGCTCGGGCTGGCGGTCCTGCTTCGCTGGTGGGTGCTGGACGTGCCGGACCTGGCAAGCGTACGGGCGCGCCGCGATCGCGTGCTGCTCGAGGGTGCAGCTCCCGCTGCCGCCCTGTCGCGCCAGGACGCCGTCCTGCACGCCCTGGCGTTACGTCTCGGGCTCTCGCGCCACCAACGGGACCTGGACATAGTGGGCGAGACACCGTCGACCCTCGCGCTGCACAAGCTCGGGTATGCGTTGCTGGGGCTGATGTTCCCACCGGTGTTGTCACTGGTGATGGCGATCGTGGGACTGCGGGTCGCGGTGTCGGTGCCGGTCGCGTTCTCGCTGCTGCTGGCGACCGCCCTGTTCTTCGTGCCCGACGCAGACCTGCGGCGCCGGGCGGGCGCCGAACGGAACGCGTTCCGGCGGGCGGTCTGCGTCTACCTCGAGCTGGTCGCGCTCGAACGGGCCGCGGATGCGGGCGCGGGGGAGTCCTTGGCGCGGGCCGCCGCAGTGTCCGATGCCCGCCCCTTCCTCATGGTCAAGGACGAGCTGGATCGTGCTCAGCTGGCCGGGGTACCCGCTTGGCGTGGGCTGGCTCGGCTCGCCGAACGGGTCGACGTGCCCGAGCTTGGTGACGTCGCCGACATCATGACGCTCACCGGCGAGGACGGTGCGGCGGTCTACGGCACGTTGCGCGCCAAGGCATCCTCGCTGCGAAGCGCTTTGCTGTCGCGTGACGCTGCACAGGCGAACACCGCCTCCGAACACATGATCATCCCGGTCGCGCTGCTGGGTGTCGCTTTCATGGCGCTGCTCGGCTATCCGGCTTTCGCACGAATCGTCTTCGGATGACCCGAAGATCACACCCCACGGAGGAGACACCATGGACGAGACCACGATCACGGCCGCACTAATCGCGGTCGGGGCTGTGCAGGCACGATTGAGCCGACAGCTCGCGGCCGTGCGTGATGGCGACGACGCTGGGGTCAGCACCCTGGAGATGGTCATCATCGCGCTGGGGCTGATGGCCGTGGCGGGGATCCTCGTCGCGGCGGTGACGACGGCAGTCACCAGTCGTACCAACCAGCTCCAGTAAGTCCGGATCGTGGCCGATCCGACTCGCTCCAGGGTGGCGGCGGAGCGTGGGAGCGCGACCCTGGAGGTCGCGATCCTCGGTCCTGCCCTGCTGCTGGTGGTGTTCACGATCATCCAGCTCGGGCTGTGGTCCTACGCGCGGAGCCTGGCGCTGGCCGCGGCCCAGGAGGGTGTCGCTGCCGCCGCGGCGCACGGTGCCCGCCCCGGAGACGGGGTGGCGCGGGCACGGCAGTTCCTGGAGCGCAGTGCGGGTGACAGCCTCGTCGCGACGTCGGTCGCGACGTCGGTCGCGACGTCGGCGAGCAACGCGACGAGGGTACGTATCGAGGTCTCGGGGCGATCGCTTTCGGTTATCCCTGGCGTCGACGGAATGACCGTGACCCAGTCGGCGGAGGCTCCTGTCGAAAGGTTCGTCGGTGATGGCGGATGAGGGTGCTGGGCGTAAGCGGGGGAGGCGACCAGGGCAGCGCGACGCTGGAGGTTGCGGTCCTTGCCCCGGCGCTGCTCATGCTCGTCGGTCTGGTCCTGGTCACCGGTCGGCTCGGGGTGGCCGCGGGTGTCGTCGAGCAGGCCGCCGCATCCGGTGCACGCGAAGCGTCATTGAGCCGCAGCGCTTCTCAGGCACGCACTGCTGCGGAGGCGTCCGTACGCCGCAGCCTGCTCGAGCAAGGTGTCCGGTGCGCGCCGATGACGGTGTCGGTCTCGACGACCGGGTTCTCGGTCGCTGCCGGCAGTCCTGGGCAGGTGCGCGTGTCCCTGCGCTGCACCGTTCAGCTCTCCGACCAGGGAGTCCCTGGGCTCATGGGCAGTCGAGTCCTGCGCGCCGACGTCGTCAGTCCGATCGACACGTACCGCGGCCGATGAACGCGCCGAACGAGCAGGGCTCGGTGACGTTGTTCGTCGCGATCACGGTGACCGGGCTGTTGGTCCTGGTGGGTCTCGTCGTCGATGGAGGCGGCAAAGTACGCGCCGCGCAGCGCGCCAGCCGGGTCGCGGCCGAGGCCGGGCGCGTGGCCGGGCAGCAGATCGACGTACGAGCAGCAATCGAGGGCAGGCCGCTCCGGGTAGACGTACCTCCCGCCATCGATGCAGCTCGGCGATACCTGCGGGAGGCGCAGGTGAAC
>JBDTDW010000066.1:0-4926 GCA_039922855.1 Candidatus Nanopelagicales bacterium
GCTTGTCGACATCGGCGCCGGCGACCTCGACCTCTGTCATGCCGGTCCATCCGCTGTCCACCGTGAGCTCGGCAAGATATTCCTCCGCCGGCAGACCGAGCGCGGAGGCCTTGACACGCATCGGGAGGTCCTTGCTCACGAGCACGACGTCCCGACCTTCCGCCGTCAGGTTGCGCGCCACCGCGAGGATCCGGGTGTCATTGTCCCCCAATCGGAATCCGGTGGGCAATGCCGAGGAATCGGTGTGGTTGAGCTCCACCCGAAGTGTCCCGCCAGCCTCACCTACAGATATCGGCTCGTCGAGACGGCCAGCTCTGACACGTAGATCATCCAGTAGCCGCAATGCTTCTCTGGCGAAGTAGCCCAGCTCCGGGTGCGACCGCTTGGCCTCTAGCTCCACGACCACCACCAGCGGCACCACGACCTCGTGCTCGGCGAACCGCATCATCGCGTGCGGGTCGGAGAGCAGGACCGAGGTGTCGAGGACGTAGGTGCGGTTCCGTGCGGACGAGCTGCGGCGGGGTGCGGGCACGTGTGCCTCCCATTGACTGACCAGCGGGGGAGCAGGACCGGCGGGCGCCGGCTCCGGTGACAATCACGGTAGTGCTGACCCGCGGGCGGTCCCGCAGCCACGCCGAAGGCCGGTGGAAGCCGCGACCGGACTGCCACAAGGGCACCCTTCAGCGTCGACGATGACTTCAGTACGACGGGCTCGTCGGTCCCACGCAGTCAGCTCGAGGGGCCGCCTGCGTGGCCGGCTCGGCTCAAGCGCCGTAGCGGCGCTGCCGGGCACCGTAGGAGCGAAGCGCCCGCAGGAAGTCGACCTTGCGAAAGTCGGGCCAGTGCGCCTCAGCGAACCAGAACTCCGAATGTGCGCTCTGCCACAACAAGAACCCGGAGAGACGCTGCTCGCCAGATGTGCGGATCACCAGGTCAGGATCCGGTTGGCCGCGGGTGTAGAGATGTTCGGCGATGTGCTCCACGTCCAGCAATGCGGCCAGATCGTCCAGGCTGGTGCCGCGCGCCGAGTGTTCGATCAGCAGGGAACGCACCGCGTCGACCACCTCGCGCCTCCCGCCGTAACCCACCGCTACGTTCACCATGAGACCATCGACTTGTGAGGTGGCGTCTGCCGCCTCCTTGAGAACACGAGAGGTGTTCGCCGGCAACAGGTCCAGCGCACCCATGGGGTTGATGCGCCAGCGACCAGTGGCTGCCAGATCGGTCACGGTCTGCTCGATGATCGTCAGGAGCAGTGCAACCTCGGAGGGCGAGCGGCTGAGGTTGTCTGTCGAGAGCAGCCAGAGCGTGACGAGCTTGACGTCGACCTCTTCGCACCAGCCCAGCAGGTCTTCGATCTTGCGGGCTCCGGCTCGATGGCCTTGGGCGCTCGTCGAGCCCTGACCGGCCGCCCACCGGCGGTTGCCATCGAGGATGACGCCGACGTGGCGTGGGATCCGGTCAAGGTCCAGCGACGCCTTGATGCGGCGTTCGTAGAGGCCGTACGCGATGTCTGCTGCCCCCACAGCGCGTCACCTCCTCATCGTGCCGATACGGATCCCTGTGGCCGATCACGCGAGGTGGCGGTCAGGCTAACGCTACCCCTGTGAAACCCGGGTCGGCGGGAATCGCGGCCGGGTTCAGGGACTCCACGTTCCGGGCAACCGGGTTCAGGGCGCCGCGCTGCCCTGCCCCAGAGATGCCCGCAGTGCCTCGCCCTTTGCCAGAGCGGCCGTCTCCAGGTCGGCGAGGAACTCGCTCATCCGGGCACGCAGTGCCGGGTCCCCCGTCGCGAGAATCCGTACGGCGAGGAGGCCGGCGTTGCGAGCATTCCCGATCCCGACGGTCGCCACCGGGACTCCGGCCGGCATCTGCACGATGGACAGCAAGGAGTCCAGCCCGTCCAGCTGCGCCAACGGCACTGGCACCCCGATGACCGGAAGCTCGGTGACCGCAGCCAGCATGCCGGGCAGGTGGGCCGCCCCTCCTGCCCCGGCGATGATGACCTGCAGGCCCCGGCCGGCCGCGGCTCGCCCGTAGGCCAGCATCCGGTCCGGCATCCGATGGGCGGACACAACGTCGACCTCGTGCGCGACGGCGAAGGAGTCCAGCAGGTCCGCGGCGTCCTTGAGCACCGGCCAGTCGGAGTCCGAGCCCATGACGATGCCGACCAGCGGGCGCCTACTCATCGATCACTCCGCTCAGATAGTGCGCCGCATGGTGCGCCCGCGCCAACAGCTCGTCCAGGTGGTCACCGATGACCGTGACGTGCCCCAGCTTGCGGCCGGGTCGGACGTCTTTGCCGTACATGTGGATGTGCAGTCCCGGATCATGCGCCATGCAGTGCAGGTACGCCGGGTACATGTCCTCATGGTCACCGCCGAGCACGTTGACCATCACCGCGTACGGTGCCACGGACGTGGGTGCCCCGAGTGGGAGGTCCAGCACGGCGCGCACGTGGTTCTCGAACTGCGAGGTCACCGCACCCTCGATCGTCCAGTGCCCCGAGTTGTGCGGACGCATGGCGAGCTCGTTCACGAGCAGCCGACCGTCGATGGTCAGGAACAGCTCTACGGCGAGCATCCCGACGACAGCGAGGGTGCCGGCGATCTCCAGTGCGATCTGCTGGGCGCGGACGGCCGTCTCATCGTCGAGGCCCGGCGCCGGAGCGACGACCTCGGTGCAGATGCCGTCGGTCTGGACCGTACGCACCACGGGGTACGCGACTGCCTGGCCCTGCGCCGAGCGGGCGACCTGCGCGGACAGCTCCTGGACGAACTCGACCCGCTCCTCCGCCAGCCACGCTGCCCCCGGGGCCAGCCCGACCGATCCGAGCAACGAGGCTGCTGCGGCACGGTCGTCCAGGACCCACACGCCTCGACCGTCGTAGCCGCCTCGGGAGGTCTTCACCACGACCGGCCACCCGACCTCGTCAGCGAAGTCGATGAGGTCGGAGATCTGTTCGACCACAGCCCATCTCGGGCAGGGGATCGCTGCCTCCGACAACGCCCGACGCATCGTGATCTTGTCCTGGGCGTGCTGCAGCGCTTCGGGGCCGGGGTGGACCACGACCCCTGAGCGCGCCAGCTCGACGAGGTGCTCCAGCGGTACGTGCTCGTGGTCGAACGTCAGGACTGCCGCGCCAGCTGCGACGTCGCGCAGGGCGGCCAGGTCGTCATGCTGCCCGACGATCAGGTCACGAACGACCTGCGCCGCACTGTCCCGCGTCGAGGCCGCCAGGACCCGCAGCCCGACACCGAGGGCGACGGCCGGCGCCTGCATCATGCGAGCGAGCTGCCCGCCACCGACCACGGCCACGACGGGGAAGCCGGGAGCGAGGTGGTAGGCGTCGGAAGGCCGACCGGCCGGCGCCGCGGGACTCACGAGCGATGAGCCTACGGGGAGGCGCCCGTACGCCGGAGGCCGACTCGCGCAACAGGTGCGGGGCACACATCCTCGACCGGTATCATGCCGTGGTGTCCGAGCTGCGTCGCCAAGGTTCTGTGCGCCGGCAAGCGCTCTACGTGCGCGCCGAGCACCTCGTGCACGAGGTCGCGAAGTTCGGTGTTGTCGGACTCATCTCGTTTGTCATCGACATCGGGCTGTTCAACTTGCTGCGGGGGATGAGCGACGCGGGACCGCTGGCCGACAAGCCGCTCACCGCAAAGATCATCAGCGTCAGCGTCGCCACAACGTTCGCCTACTTCGGCAACAGGTTCTGGACCTTCCGCAAACGCGCGCGCACGAGCATGCGCCGCGAGTACGTCCTCTTCTTCGTCCTCAACGGGATCGGTCTGCTGATCGCCCTGGCGTGCCTGTGGTTCTCCCACTACGCACTCGGACTGACCAGCCGCCTCGCCGACAACATCAGCGCCAACGTCATCGGCATCGGCCTCGGGACGTTGTTCCGGTTCTGGTCCTACCGCAAGTGGGTCTTCCTCGACGCCGCGGACATCGACCTCACCGACGAGGTACGCACCGCGCCCACCGGCTGACCCGAGGCACCCTGGCCGTCCTGCTCCTGCCCGTTCGGCTCGAGCGCCTCGCCGGCCGGTAGGAACAGAGCGAACACCGCGGGTACGGCGCTGAGCAGCTCGAGGCGACCACCGTCGGCGGCGGCCAGGGTCCGGGCGAGCGCCAGCCCGAGACCGTTTCCCGAGCTGGCTGGCCCAGTGACGCCACGCTCGAACACGCCCGGCGCCATCCCCCGCTCGATCCCGACCCCTTCGTCGCGGACCTCGATGACCACCCAGTCCCCCGTGGCGCGGGTGCGGACGGTCGCGGTGCCGGTCCCGTGCACCAAAGAGTTCTCCAGCAAGGTCGCCAGAACCTGCGACTGAGCACCGAACGAGCCGCTCGCCACCAGGCCCGTGGCCCCGACACTGAGGACCTCCCGGCGCTGGGAGCGAAACGACGCCGACCACTCCGCCAGTGCCGCGCGCACGAGCCGGTCCACGCTGAACGGGATGACCGGCGCCGCTCGGGATCCGCGGGCCATGGCCACCAGGTGCTCCGAGACCCCTGCCAGCCGCTCGACCTGCTCCAGTGCGAGGGCAGCTTCGGCCCGTGCCGACTCGAGGTCGTCGGTCGACACGATCTCCTCCAGGCGCAGCGAGAGGGCCGTCAACGGGGTACGCAGCTGGTGCGACGCGTCGACCGTGAGCCGGCGCTCGGCCTCGAGCACTGAGTTGAAGCTGTCGATGGTGCGGTCCAGCACCTCCGCGACAGCGTCGAGCTCGGCGATCCCGTAACGGGTGCCGAGCGTGCGGCGGTCCCCGGTGGAAAGCAGGTCGGCGGTACGTACGAAGTGCCGCAGCGGCTCGGTGAGGCGCCGGGAGTACCACCAAGCACCGGTCATCCCGATCCCCATGGCGACCAGGACGGCAGCGACCAGGATCTGCACGATCTCGTGGATATGGGTCACCG
>JBDTDW010000067.1:0-3011 GCA_039922855.1 Candidatus Nanopelagicales bacterium
GCCCGGTTCGCCACCTACATCCGCCAATACTCGAAGGTCTAGGACTCGGCCGGACTAGGACTCGGGCCGGTCTAGGACTCAGGGCACTTCCAGGGGTCGGGGGGCGCTGCGCAGCGCCGCGTGCACGGAGTCCAGAGTCAGCACGCCGAGGTCCGTCCCGTCGCGGACCACCCGGACCCGCGCACGGGGATCGTCCAGGACCGCCGCCGTCGCATCGCGCAGGGTGCTGGTCGCCGCAACCGCCGCGAGCTGCCCGTCACCGGGACCCATCGGTGAGAGTGTCGACACGTCGATCGGTGTGACGGCGAGCCGCTTGATGCTGCGGTCATTCCCCACGAATTCGGCGACGAATTCGGAAACTGGTTGTGCGAGAAGGACTCCAGGCTCATCATATTGCTCTAGGTGCCCGCCCTCGCGCATCACGGCGATGCGGTCGCCGAGCCGTACCGCCTCGTCGATGTCGTGGGTGACGAACACTACGGACTTGCGTACGGTCCGCTGCAGGTTCAGGAACTCGTCCTGCAGGCGGACGCGGGCGATCGGGTCCACGGCGCCGAACGGTTCGTCCATGAGCAGCACCGGAGGGTCAGCCGCGAGGGCACGCGCGACGCCCACCCGCTGACGCTGCCCGCCGGAGAGCTGGTGGGGATAACGGTCGCCGTACACGGGCGGGTCCAGGCCGATCAGCTCGAGCATCTCATCGACGCGGGCGCGTACCCGGGAGCGGTCCCAGCCCAGCAGGTTCGGCACTGTCGCGACGTTGCGACGTACCGTCAGGTGAGGGAACAGCCCGACCTGCTGGATGACGTAGCCGATGCTGCGGCGCAGTTGCACCCGGTCAACCGTGGTCACGTCCTCCCCGCCCAGGAAGATGCGACCGGACGTCGGCTCGACCAGACGATTGATCATCCGCATGGTGGTGGTCTTGCCGCAGCCGGACGGACCGACCAGCACGCACACCCGACCGAGCGGGACGTCCAGCGTCAGCTCGTGAACGGCCATGGTGCCATCCGGGTATTGCTTGCTGACGCGCTCGAGCCGGATCATCGGATCGGCGGTAGCGTCCACGCTGTGGTCCTTTCGGCTGAGAACTGCCTGGTGGCGAACGCCTGGATCTGTGGAGAGTACGTCCAGACCCGTCAGAGCCAGATCATCGCCGCCCTGCAGCAGCATGTCCTCCTGACGGTCGTCTCGCTGGCTCTGGGCATCGTGCTGTCCTTCCCGCTGGCCCTGGTCGCCCGTTCGTCGCCGGCGCTGAAGGCCTTCGTGCTGGGTGCCTCGACGGCGCTGTACTCGGTCCCGTCGCTGGCACTGTTCGCGATCCTGCTCCCCGTCACGGGCATCACGCAGACCACCGTCATCATCGGACTTGTCCTGTACTCGCTCACGATCCTGGTGCGCGCCATCGTGGACGGCCTGGAGGGGGTCCCGGACGAGGTCGTGGACGCGGCGAACGGGATGGGATTCGCACGCGTATCGCTGATGCTGCGGGTACGGATGCCACTGGCCCTGCCCACCTTCTTCGCCGGCCTGCGCGTGGCAACGGTGTCCACCGTTGCGCTCGTGACGATCGGCTTCGTGGTCGGGTACGGAGGGCTGGGCAACCTGATCAACGACGGGCTCCAGACGTACTTCCGTGCCGAGGTCCTGACCGCCACGGTCCTCTGCGTCGTTCTTGCGGTGCTGGCCGACCTCGTGGTCGTGGGGATGGAGAGGATCGCGACGCCCTGGCGGAGGCGACGTCGTGCCTGACCGGCAACCGTTGCTGCAGCAGGTGTTCTCCTGGCTCACCGACCCGGCGAACTGGCGCGGTACCGACGGTATCGCGAACCGGCTCGTCGAGCATGTCGGCATCTGCGCCGCGTCGCTGGGTATCGCATGCCTGCTCGCGATCCCGCTGGGGCTGTGGTTGGGTCACGTGAAGCGGGGTCAATTGATCATCATCAACGTCGCGAACGCTGGTCGTGCGGTGCCGACGTACGCACTGCTCGTGCTGCTGGCGATCGGACCGCTGGGGCTGGGGTCAGCGTCGACCATCGTGGCCCTCGTGCTGTTCGCCATCCCGCCGATCCTGACGAACACGTTCACCGGCATCCGGGACGTGGACCCGGACATCGTCGATGCCGCCGAGGGGATGGGGCTCAGCGGCGCGCAGGTGCTGCGCAAGGTCGAGCTGCCGCTTGGGACACCGCTGCTGCTGGCCGGAGTGCGACTGTCCGCCGTGCAGGTCGTCGCCACCGCCACCATCGCTGCCCTCGTCGCAGGTGGCGGGCTCGGACGCATCATCACCGCCGGCTTCGGCACGAACAACATCCCCGAGCTGCTCTCCGGCGCGCTGTTGGTGGCCGCCCTCGCGGTGGGCGTGGAGCTGTCGTTCGGTGTGCTGGTCCGTCGCAGTCGCGCCCGAGTGTCATGAGGCCGTAACCACCTCGTGACGTGCGTGTGTCCGAAGGCGAGGTTACGCTTTGTGTCGCGGGTGAATGCTGGCCCGCCCGACACGCGCGGTCCACCGGCCGCGGGACACAGAAGGCGGGGCTCTGACATGCGTGCTCGTCCCATCCCGATCGTCGCTGCCATCGTGCTGTCCGCGATGGCCCTTACCGGCTGCAGCTCATCGAGCAGCACGGCCGCTCCTTCGGGGAGCAGCAAGGGCAACGTCATCATTGGTGCGGCAGATTTCACCGAGATCGAACTGATGGCGCAGATGTATTCAGAGTTGCTGCAGGCCAAGGGCTTCACGACGCAGATCACGACGGTCACGAACCGTGAGCTGTACGAGCCCGCTCTACAGAACGGGCAGATCGACCTGGTACCCGACTACGCGGCCACGATGGCGGAGTTCCTCAACACGAAGGTCAACGGACCCAATGCCGCACCCGTGGCCACCTCGGACGCCACGACGACAGTTGCGGCACTGAACAAGCTCGCCAACCCGCTCGGGCTCACCGCACTGACACCGGCGCAGGCCGTGGACCAGAACGCGTTCGTGGTCAGCCAGGCTTACGCAACCC
>JBDTDW010000068.1:0-6821 GCA_039922855.1 Candidatus Nanopelagicales bacterium
GTTCGTCAGCCCCAACGACCCAGACTCGGTCACCCTCATCGCGAACTACATCCCGTTGCAAGACCCCGCCGGGGGGCCGAACTTCTTCGAGTTCGGTGACGATGTCAGCTACCGCATCAACATCAGCAACGATGATGATGCTGATGCGGACATTAGTTATGAGTTCCGATTCAACACCGAGGTGTTGGACCCGAACACGTTCCTCTACAACACCGGCCAGATCACCTCACTTTCCAGCCCTTCGTTCAACCGTCGGCAGTTCTACTCTGTGCGTAAGTACACCCATGGTCGTGGCGAGTGGCTCGCGCGAGGGTTGGCCAGCCCGCCGTGCAACATCGGACCCCGCTCGACCCCGAACTACCAGGGGTTGGCCGCCTCGGCGGTCCACGACCTGGGTGGGGACCGCAAGGTGTTCGCCGGGCAGCGAGCCGACGGGTTCTACGTCGACCTCGGTGCGATCTTTGACCTGCTGGACCTGCGCCCGTTCCAGAACCTGCACCTGATCCCGACCGCAGCCGCGCCGGGGGTGAACGCGTTGGCGGGGATGAACGTGCACACCATCGCTTTGCAGGTCCCGATCAAAGAACTCGTCGGCAACCGTCGCCTATCAGGCCCGTTGGACAAGCGCGCCACCATCGGAGTGTGGACCACCGCCAGCCGGCGTTCCTCGCAGGTCTACGGGAAAGGGGGCTGGGAGCAGCACGGCTCGCTTCGGCAGGTGTCCCGGCTTGGGATGCCCCTGATCAACGAGGTGCTGATCCCGATGGGTCGCAAGGACGAGTGGAACAGGTCTGAGCCCGAGCACGACAAGTCGTTCCTGAGCTACTACCAGCACCCCGAGGTTGCCAAGTTGTTGCCGGTGCTCTACCCAGGGGTGTTCCCGAACCTGGCGAAGCTGACCGCGGCACGGGCGGACCTGGTCGCAATCTTGTTGACCGGGATACCCGCTGGGATCATCCCAGGGTTCCAGAACTACACCGGCCCGCGGCTCTCGGACATGCTGCGGCTGAACGTGGCGATCCCACTATCCTCAGCGCCGAGCCCGTTGGGCATCTTGGGAGGGGATTTGGCCGGATTCCCCAACGGCCGTCGCCCGGCCGACGATGTCGTGGCCATCGAGCTGCGCGCCATCGCCGGGGCCACCTACCCGTTGGTGGCACCTGGCTACAAGCCCGACGGTGCGGCGTCGTTGCTCACCGACGGCACAACAGCACCACCGTTCCTGGACTCCTTCCCCTACCTGGGCACCCCGCACTCCGGGTTCGACGTCAAGGTCGCGGTATGAGCGCCCCGCACGACGGCCACGTCCACGACCATCCCCAGGACTACCGTCACACCGCCTACGGGGGGCCGGTGATGCTCGACGTCGGCGATGGCATCGGGGCTCTGGTGCTGATCACCGAGCCCGCCTGGGCCGGCGCCGAGATCGAGATCAGTCCGCTCGGGCGAAACGGCCCGCGCACCCACGTCGGGGTCCACCCGCGCACCATCGCCGGGCAGGTCGTACATGCCGCGGTCTATCCCGACCTGTCCGAGGGCGACTACCAGCTCTGGGCCGGCCCCGACCAACCCGCCCTGGTCGTCCACGTCACCGGCGGCGCCGTCACCCAGGAGCAGTGGACCGAACCGTCCCGCACCCTCCAAGCCGCACGATGACCTCGCCGTGTCGGTCCGGCGGCTCCAGGCCGTGACCTAAGTCGGGGCGTGGTGCCCGGCTTCTGCCCTTGACATGGATTACCGCCGGTATGGCCGTACCGGCGGTAATTCATGTCGCCAGCGATGCCCGCTTGGAAGACTCCGCGACCACCGGAATCCCGACCGTGACCCACCCAAGAATCACAGTCAGCCACTGGTGATGGCCTGAGCGACCCTGTCACCGCTCTATCGATCACGTCAGTGGCATCCGGGCAGTCTTAGGCTCACGCCCCGGGGGGCCTGGCGGTTCGAGGTCGGCCAGCCTGGACAAGGAGCGCCCGCCGGTGGGCCGGCCCGTCCGGGCACCCGGGCGACGGGCGCGGAGCGGGGCTGTCTAGTGTCGAGGCGCCGCGGCGTGGCCTGGATCAGCGAGCAAGGCGGTGCCGACCCCTGCCCCGGGACACGGGTGGGGCAACGAACGAGGAGGTCGGTGCATGGCTGCGCTGCGAGTAGGGGTGGCCAAGGAGGTCGCACCTGGCGAGCGTCGGGTTGCGCTGACCCCGGACGTGCTGGGCAAGCTGGCAGAGGCCGGGATCGACGTGCTCGTTGAGGCAGGTGCCGGCGCCGGTGCCTGGTTCCCGGACGAGAAGTACGAGCAGGCAGGGGCGCGGATCACCGATTCGGCGGGGCTCTACGCCGACGCCGACGTGGTCCTTTCAGTCGGGCGTCCGGACCTGACGAGACTGCGTGCAGGGCAGACCGTCGTGGGCATGCTCGCGCCGCTGCTGAACGCGAACCTCATGCAGGACGTGGCTCGGCGCGGCGTCACGATTGTCAGCCTGGACGGCCTGCCGCGCACCCTGACGCGGGCCCAGGGCATGGACGCGCTCTCCTCGCAATCGAACGTGAGCGGCTACAAGGCGGTCCTGGTCGCGGCCGAGCGGTTCGACAGGTTCTTCCCGATGATGATCACGGCGGCGGGTACGGCCAAACCCGCCGAGGTGCTGGTGCTCGGCGCCGGCGTCGCGGGACTGCAGGCGATCGGTACCGCGAAAAGGCTGGGCGCGATCGTACGAGGCTATGACGTGCGGGCGGCCAGCAAGGACGAGGTCAAGTCGCTCGGTGGGCAGTTCATCGAGCTGACCTCTGTCGAGAACACCGCCGGTGAGGGCGGGTACGCGCGGGCGCTGTCCGAGCAGGAGCAGGCCGCCCAGCAGGCAGAGCTCACCGACCACATCGTCAAGCACGACATCGTCATCACCACGGCCCAGGTGCCGGGGCGCCGACCGCCGTTGCTGGTGACCGCAGCGGCGGTCGCCCGTATGCGACCCGGCTCGGTGATAGTCGACATGGGTGCGTCCGAGCTCGGGGGCAACGTCGAAGGATCTGTGCCGGGTCAGACAGTGGTGACCGACAACGGGGTCACGGTCATCGGCGCCGGCGACCTGCCGTCGCGTATTGCTACCTCGGCATCGAACACTTACTCCCGTAACATGTGTGCGCTGCTCCTGCACCTTGTCGACGAGGGCTCACTGGCCATCGGTGAACTGCTTGCCAGCGGGGACGAGATTGCAGCCGGTGTCGTCATCACGCACGACGGAGCGGTCGTCCAGCCCGCCACCGCCGCGCTGCTCGCTGATCAGGAGGCCAGCGTATGACCGGTTCATTCGTCGGTGACATGACGATCTTCGTGCTCGCCCTGCTCGTCGGGTTCGAGGTGATCAGCAAGGTTCCGGCCACCCTGCACACCCCCCTGATGTCCGGTGCGAACTCCATCCACGGCGTCGTGCTCGTCGGTGTGATCATCTTGTCCAGCTACGTGGACGGCGTCGTCGGCTACACCCTCACGTTCATCGCCGCCGTGTTCGCCGCGGCCAACGTGGTCGGCGGCTACGTCGTGACGGATCGCATGCTGCACATGTTCAAGAAGCGACCGGCGCCGGTCCTGCCGGACAAGGACGCGTCGTGAGCTCGCTCGAGATCGCGATCCGGTTCGCCTCTCTGTTCGGGGCTGTCGCGTTCGTTCTCGGCCTGCACTTCATGAACTCGCCCGCCACCGCGCGCCGCGGCAACCAGCTCTCAGCGGCGGGCATGTTCGTGGCCATCGTCGCTGCGCTCGTCGGCGTCTCGGCGGGCC
Organism: Candidatus Nanopelagicales bacterium; assembly: GCA_039922855.1. GTDB lineage: Bacteria > Actinomycetota > Actinomycetes > S36-B12 > CAIYMF01 > JAFIHG01. Next base: position 3,773 of record JBDTDW010000068.1, read on the forward strand.
AGGACGGCGCTGCGATGAACCCGACGCGGTGGACCGTCCTGATCGTCGGGTCCCTCATCGGGGGTGGGTACGGGCTCTGGACCGCTCGTACCGTGAAGATGACGGCGATGCCCGAGCTGGTCTCGCTGTTCAACGCGCTCGGCGGCGGTGCGGCGGCGCTGATCGCGATCACCGACTACCACCTCAACACCAACCAGCCCGCCGGCACCGCGACCGCAACAGTGCTTGACATCATCATCGGCGGGGTGACCTTCTCCGGGTCGCTGCTGGCGGCGGCGAAGCTGCGTGGCCGCTTCTCGGACCCGATCAGCTTCCCCGGTGCCCGGTTCGTGTCCGGTGTGGTCGCACTGGTCGCGGTCGGCGGCAGCGCGTGGGTCCTCGCCGGGGCCCACAACGACTTCGTCCTGCTGGCCGTCGTGCTCGCGGCGCTGCTGTTCGGCGTCTTGATGGTCCTGCCGATCGGCGGTGCGGACATGCCCGTCGTGATCTCGCTGCTGAACGCGTTCACCGGGACCGCCGTCGCGATGGCGGGCTTCGTGCTCGGTAGCGTGATCCTGGTGGTTGCGGGCGCGCTCGTGGGTGCCTCCGGCAGCATCCTGACCAAGCTGATGGCCGATGCCATGAACCGTTCGGTGCTGAACATCATCGCGGGCGGGTTCGGGACGGGCGCGGTCGGCGTCGTCGCCCCCACCGGCGGTGGGCTGGTGCGCTCGATCGCCGTCGACGACGCCGCGCTGCAGATGGCATACGCGCAGAAGGTCATCATCGTGCCGGGCTACGGCCTGGCCGCTGCACAGGCGCAGCACGAGTGCCGTGAGCTCGGCGAGGTGCTGGAGTCGCTCGGCATCGAGGTGTCGTACGCCATCCACCCCGTGGCCGGGCGCATGCCCGGGCACATGAACGTGCTGCTGGCCGAGGCGAACGTGCCCTACGACCAGCTCAGGGAGATGGACGACGTCAACTCCGAGTTCGAGCGGACGGACGTGGCGCTCGTGGTCGGCGCGAACGATGTCACCAACCCTGCGGCCCGGCGTCCGGGCAACGTCGTGTCGGGGATGCCGATCCTCGACGTCGACAAGGCCAAGTCGATCATCGTCATCAAGCGGTCGATGGCGTCGGGCTACGCCGGCATCGACAATGAGCTCTATACCGACCCGAAGACCTCGATGCTGTTCACCGACGCCAAGAAAGGGCTGGCTGCCCTGGTCTCAGCCGTCAAGACCGTGGTCGGCTGACCGGAGGGGCACGCGCGGGGGATGGTCAGCTCGGGTCGACCACGTGGCCGGCGAACACCGGTGTACCGGTGGGCTCGTGGACCACCGCCCACGCGAACGGGCGGTCAACGGTCATCGTGACCGGCTCGGCCGCCATTCCACTGACCGCGATCGCGATACCCGTGACGGCCGCCGCTTCGGTACCGCGCTCGTCCACGGTGATGTTGGCGCGGTGCACGGCTTCGCTGACGAACAGCTCGGGCGCGATGCCGGTCAGGTCCGCGCCCGCGCCGAACACGTCGGTGACACCGAGGGACTGCATCGCCGCGATCAGCGGCAGGCTGGTGGACGTCTCCCACCGGGGCAACGTGAGATCCACGCTCGTGAGGCGGTCGTCCGTGGTGGGGGCGAGTGCTGTCGTCAACGCCGACGTCAGCGACGGCACATCGGCTGCGGTGCCACGCGGCAGCACGATCCGCATCGCGAGATCGTGCCCGGCATATCGCAGCGTGACCCGCTCCCACAGTGCTGTCGAGGCGTAGCTGGCGAACGTGACCACCTGGCGCATCAGGGGGACCTGGACGCTGCCCCCCGCGGCGCGGACGAACGGCCCGGGCACGGTCGACGACGGCTCGAACTGCGAGGCCCAGGTCGCCTTGAGGTAGACCGCGTTGGCCAGGACCATGACGGTCGCCGGGTCCAGGGAGTCGAACAGCACCTTGATGCGCTCGCGGGTCTGGGCCGCGACCCAGGCGTTGATCGTGGCGGTTGCGGACCGATCGGCGAACCGAACCGACATCGCCTCGGCGCCATACTGCGTCGCGAGCAGCCGCAAGTACGCAGGCCGGACCGCTGCTGCGAATCCGCGGTCGAGGAAGAGCCCGTTCGCGATGGCCAGCACAGGCGGCGGGGGCGGCCCGTCGCCGGTCGAGGGAGTCGGACCGGTGGAAGGCGCGGGGCCGGAGGACACCAGCGTGGCGGTCAGGGCGTTGAGGGCGGCGTGCGGCGAGCCCTCCGCTGCGCGGGCAGGCGGGTAGCCCAGAGCGGCGTCGATCTGCTGACCGGTCTGCCCACGGGCACCGGCCCGGAGCATGCCGAACGCGACCGAGAGGGACAACGGTGACACGGTCCAGTTCGTGGAAGTGGACGAGTCGACCCGGTGAAGATCTGCTCCCAGGGCGCGCATCCCCGCCACGACGCTGGCCAGGTCCGGGGCGTCTGCCAGCGCGACCACCTGGCGCGGGACGCCGGCGCTCAACAACCCGATGGAGCCGACCGGACTCACCACGGCACCAGGGCCCGACGCAGCACACCCCGACAGTACGGGGACACACGACGCCCCGATCAGGCCGAGGGCGCCCCCGAGGACTGCCCGCCGGGAGAGCATCGGTGACGTCCGCTCTGCCATCGCGACCCCTCTCGTCACGGGTCCGACGTCGACGCGCTCACACCGGTTCCGCCGTGCAGATCGCGGGTTGCGTCCGGGCGCCGTCAGTCGTCGAGGACCGTCCCTTGGTGGTGCACCAGGCGCCAGCCATACTCATCGTGGCGCCAAAGTGACGTGCGGCGTGCTCGACGACCCTCGTGTGCGGAATCCCAATGCACCAAGATCAACCCGTCGGCAATCACTGTCCCAGAGAGCCCGGTGACCTCGATCTCCTCGCCATCTTCGGCTTGGGAGAAGGCCAGCACCTATCGCTCACGAATCGCGAACCACGGGGCAGCCCCCGGCCATGCCTCAAAGAGTTGCACGCCAAGGCTTTCGAACTAAGGATCCGAAGCGGGCAGCAGCGTGGCGTCTGGCTCGGGGTGGATGGTGGCCTCGGTGATCGGGC
>JBDTDW010000069.1:0-4288 GCA_039922855.1 Candidatus Nanopelagicales bacterium
GAGCACCCCGACCCGGTCCCCGAGCTTGCTCGCCTGCTGGACATGCATGACCTGCTGTTCGCGCGAGCGGACCCGGCTACGTGCCTCCCGTTGGAGGGCGAGCTGGCCGACGAGGTCCGCGGTCTGCTCACCGGCCTCGGCTATCCCGGGCTGGACCTGTCGGTCACGTTGGCGGACTATGCCGGCCGGGAGAACCTCGAGGAGCTGTTGGTGCCGGGCCGGATCGACCCGCGGGTGCTGGCGTTCCTCCAACGTCAAGGCGGCGAGGCGACCACGCGATGAGCATCCTCGCGGTCGACGTCGGAACGACGGGGGTCACCGCGCTGGTGGTCGACTCGGGCGCCCACGTCGTGGCGCGCGGCTACCGCGAGTTCGAGCAGCACTTCCCCGCCGACGGCTGGGTCGAGCACGAGCCCGCGCAGATCTGGGCGGCCGTGCTGGACTCGACCTCGCAGGTCCTGGCCGAGGCGCGCGCCGACCCGCCGACGGCGCTGGGCATCGCGAACCAGCGCGAGACCGTAGTGCTGTGGGACCTCGAGACGCTGGGTGCACCGCGCCTTGCGATCGTGTGGCAGGACCGCCGTTCCGCGCAGCTGTGCGACAGGCTCAGGTCCGAGGGCCACGAACCCCGCGTCGCGGAGCTGACCGGCCTGCGCCTGGACCCGTACTTCTCGGCGACCAAGCTGGCGTGGATCGCCGAGAACGAGCCACACCTGTGGGCGCGGGTCGAGGCCGGCCAGGTTGCCGTGGGCACCGTGGACTCCTACCTGGTGGCGCGGATGACCCGCGGCATGCACCACCTCACCGACGCCTCGAATGCCTCTCGCACGCTGCTGTTCGACATCCGGGCCGGCGCGTGGAGCCCGGAGCTGTGCGAGCTGTTCGGCGTCCCCATCACGGCGTTGCCCGAGGTCGTCTCGTCGTACGGCGTCGTGGCCCGTACCGACCCCGCAGCCTTCCTCGGCCTGGACCTGCCGATCGCCGGCATCGCCGGGGACCAGCAGGCGGCCCTGTTCGGGCAGGGTTGCTTCTCGGCCGGGACCAGCAAGTGCACGTACGGGACCGGGTCGTTCGTGCTGGTCCACACCGGTGCCACACCGGTGCCCTCGGCGCACGGGCTGCTCACGACCGTGGCCTGGCGCCACCCGGACGGCCGGCTGGAGTACGCGCTGGAGGGCTCGGTGTTCGTGACCGGGGCGGCCGTGCAGTGGCTTCGCGACGGGCTCGGGATCATCACGTCCGCGTCCCAGATCGAGGCGCTGGCCCGCTCGGTCCCGGACAGCGCCGGCGTGGTGTTCGTACCCGCGCTCACCGGTCTGGGGGCCCCGGCCTGGGACCCGCACGCGCGCGGCACGATCCTGGGCATCGGCCGCGGTACCACTGCCGCACACCTGGCCCGGGCCACGCTGGAGGCCATCGCCTACCAGGTCCGCGATGTGGTGGACCTGATGGCCGCCGAGGCTGGGGTGGCGCTGCCGGTCCTCGCCGTTGACGGCGGGGCATCGGCCAACGACCTGCTGTGCGAGCTGCAGGCAAGCACGCTGCAGGTGCCGGTGGTGCGGGCAGCGGTCCTGGACACGACCGGGCTGGGGGCTGCACTGCTGGCCGGGCTCGGGACCGGTGTCTGGGCCTCACAGACCGAGCTGAGCACGGTCGTACGCCGCGACGCGCGTTTCGAGCCGGGCCCTCGCGACGAGCACGGCTTCACCCGCTGGCGGGCGGCCGTGGAGCGCTCGAAGGGCTGGGCCCTCATCTGAGCCGGCAGCGCCGATGCGGGGGGTGCGGTCAGGAGGCCAGCGCGCTGGAGGTGCCGTCCGGGGTGCTGCCGTCCTTCGGGGCACCGGCACCTGGCAGGTCCGCCGAGGGCGCGGCGCCGTCCGGGCCGCCCGGCGCTGAGCGCGGCTCGCCGTCACGGTCACGGTCGCGGTCGCGGTCGCGGTCTCGGTCTCGGTCGCGGTCTCGGTCTCGGTCTCGGTCTCGGTCTCGGTCTCGGTCTCGGTCTCGGTCTCGGTCGATCAGCATGTCGGGCTCGGCGGCCGCGATGGCATCGGCCGGTGCGGCCTTGGCACGCGCCGCGTAGATGTCGACGTACTCCTGGCCCGAGAGCACCATGAGCTCGTACATGATCTCGTCGGTCATGCTGCGCAGAACGAACCGGTCACCGCTCATGTCCTCGTAGCGGGAGAAGTCGATCGGGGCCCCGATAGCGATCTTGACCCGCATGATCCGCGGGAACAGCTTGCCGGGAGGCTGGATCTCAGCGGTGTTTATCATCGCGCACGGGATCACGGGGACGCCGGCCTCCAGCGCCATCCGAGCCACCCCGGTCTTGCCGCGGTAGAGGCGCCCGTCCCCGGACCGGGTGCCCTCCGGGTAGACGCCGAGCAGGTCACCGGCAGCCAGGATGGCCAGCCCGGTGCTCAGGGCTGACTCGCTGGCTTGACCGCCAGAACGGTCGACGGGGACCATGCCGACGGCGCGCATGAACACCCGGGTCGCCCACCCCTTGATGCCCTTGCCGGTGAAGTAGTCACTCTTGGCCAGGAACGTGACGCGCCGACGGCACACCAGCGGGAGGAACACCGAGTCCGAGAACGAGAGGTGGTTGCTGGCCAGGATCGCGGCACCGTCGGTGGGCAGGTTCTCCGCCCCCAGGACCTGGGGCCGGAACAGCAGGCGGATCCACGGGCCGATCAGGATGTACTTGCAGACCCAGTAGAACACCCCTGGCCCTCCTTCCTGCTGCAGCGTACGTACCGATGATGACGCATCACGCGGCTGAGCACGGTGGCTCTCGTCGCTCACCTGGTGCAGCCGACGCAGCGGCAGGGTATCGCCGGAAGCATTCGGTGCCTGCTCGCGACGCCGCGGTGGGCATGACACGATCGGGGCAGGGTCGCAGGCGCCGGGTCTCCCAGCACCTGGATCCGGACCGCGCTGTACCGAGGATGAGGAAGTCGACCGTGCCCCTGTTGCCCGGCGCCGAGGCGCACCAGCACGACGGTGGTCCTGTCGGGGCCCTGCTCGTCCACGGGTTCACAGGATCGCCGAAGTCGATGCGACCCTGGGGCGAGGAACTGGCCTCGGCCGGCCTGACGGTCTCGGTGCCGCGACTGCCCGGTCACGGCACGTCGTGGCAGGACCTGGCGCTGACCCGCTGGGACGACTGGTACGCCGAGGTCGACCGCTCCTTCGGGCTGCTGCGCGAGAGGTGCGACAGCGTCTACGCGATGGGCCTGTCGATGGGCGGGTCCCTGTGCCTGCGGCTGGCCGAACAGCGACCGGAGCAGGTCGCCGGGCTCGTCCTGGTCAACCCCGCCGTACACACCGAGCGCAAGGACCGGTTCCTGCTGCCGTACGCCCGACACTTCGTCAAGGCGTTCCCCGGCATCGTCAACGACATCAAGAAGCCCGGCCAGGACGAGGGCGGTTACGCCAAGATGCCCCTGCAGCCGGCCTACTCCCTGCAGCAGGGGTGGGAGCAGATCAAGCTCGACGCCGGCAAGGTCGTCGCCCCGCTGCTACTGCTGCACTCCCGGGAGGACCACGTCGTCGAGCCGAGCAACGCCGAGTGGATCCTGGCCAATGTCGCAAGCAAGGTGCGCACCGAGGTCTGGCTGGAGGACAGCTACCACGTCGCGACGCTTGACCACGACTTCCCCGTCATCGTCGAGCAGACCCTCTCGTTCGTCCACGACCTCACCCCGCTGCCTGGCTGACCCGCGATGTCCGCCGTTCCCGCAGGCCGCGACAACGGGCTACCGACTGCCCTGTCGTACGTCCCCCTCGTCGACGTCGACCCACCGGTCGCAGACAAGGTGCTCGAGCTGCTGCACGACGCCGGCGTCCCTGCCGTCGCTGAGCCGCTGGCCGGGGAGCGGGGTCCGTACCAGGACCAGCGGCCACCGCCGCGACCCACCGACCGGGTCCACGTCGACCGGGAGCGCTCCGACCTCGCCAGAGCCGTTGTCTCGCAGGCACTTCCCGTGCTGCGGATGGACTTCCACGCCGATGCCGCCCGGCGCGTCGATGCGGCCGACATGCGCGACGCCGAGGTCGATCAGGCGTTCCGGGCGATCGTGTCGGCGTACGACGACCCGATCATGGGGCCGATCGGACGCTGGTCGGTGCTGGAGGACCGCGACCCGGACCCCGAGCCCGAGGACCCGCCCCCTGTACGCGGGTCGGGGCTGTCGTCGCGGCTGGTGCGGCGCCCCTCCGAGCCGGCCGAAGAGCCGGACCCGTCGTACTGGCCGGAAGAGCACTACGTACCACCGGTGCCCCCGCC
>JBDTDW010000070.1:0-6909 GCA_039922855.1 Candidatus Nanopelagicales bacterium
TGGGCTATGCCGGGCGAACAGCTGTCGGGCTGGGTAGACGGGTAGGTGGGGCACCTGCCGAGGCCGTGGCCAACGACATCGCGATGCGTACGGCGGCCCAGCTGTTCCAGGTGCTCGGGGAGCTCAAGGGCGGGGCGATGAAGTTCGGGCAGGCCATGAGCATCTTCGAGGCGGCGCTGCCCGATGAGCTCGTCGGCCCGTACCGTGCCACGCTGACCAAGCTGCAGGACGCCGCACCGCCGTTGCCGGCCAGCACCGTGCATGCGGTGCTGGAACAGTCGCTGGGATCGAGGTGGCGGGACCGGTTCGCTGCCTTCGACGACGTCCCCACCGCCGCCGCGAGCATCGGGCAGGTGCACCACGCGGTCTGGGTCGACGGCCGCGAGGTCGCGGTGAAGATCCAGTACCCAGGGGCCGGGAAGGCGTTGCTCGGCGACCTGGCCCAGATCTCGCGGATGGGGCGCATGTTCGCCGCCGTCGTCCCCGGCCTGGAGATCAAGCCTCTGCTGGCAGAGCTGAAGGAGCGCACGAAGGAGGAGCTCGACTACCTGCAGGAGTCGGACTACCAGCGCCGATTCGCCGCGGGGTACGAAGACGACGACGAGTTCGTGGTGCCGCACGTGCTGGCCGCGGCCCCGACGGTGCTGGTGAGCGAGTGGCTCGAGGGATACCCGTTGTCCCGGGTCATCACCGAGGGCTCCCCGAAGGACCGTGACAGATACGGCCAGGCTTACCTGCGGTTCCTGCTGTCCGGGCCGGCACGGGTCGGGCTGATGCACGCCGACCCGCACCCCGGCAACTACCGGGTGCTGCCCGACGGTCGGCTCGGAGTAGTGGACTTCGGGGCCGTGGCCCGGCTGCCGGGGGGATTCCCCTCCAGCATCGGGCGGCTGCTCACGATCGCGATGCTCGGTGACGCCGATGCGGTGCTGGCCGGGCTGCGGCAGGAGGGGTTCGTACGCGCCGACGCCGATCTCGACCCCGAGCAGTTGCTGGACTTCCTGTCACCGTTCGCAGCCCCCGCCGCGGATGCCGAGTTCACATTCAGCCGGGAATGGATGCGCGGCCAGTTCAACCGAATCAACGACGTACGGCAACCGAACTTCACGTTGCGGCTGAAGATGACCCTGCCGCCGCAATACCTGCTCGTGCACCGGGTGTGGCTCGGAGCCCTGGGCGTGCTGAGCCAGCTCAACTCGACGGTGCCCGTGCGCGGCGAGCTCATGCGCTGGATCCCGGACTTCACGCCGTCCTGACTACCAATACTCCTCGTCAATCTTGGCTTCCATGCTGCGAACGTGGTCACGGGAGCACTGCGGGCAGTAGGTACGCGCCTCACCGGCGTCGTTCGAGCAGGCCCACCCCAGCAGGGCACCCACGTCGCTCACCTCGACCCGCGCGCCGCAGGTGCGGCACACCCACTCGTGCTCGCTCACGGCGCCACTCCCAGATAGAGAAATCCCGGGCCTTCATCACGCCACGGGATACCGAGCGGGTCCAAGGACTCGTGCAGCGTCGGCGCCCAGTCGCCGCGGCACGAGCGGTCGGCGCTCTCGAAGCCGTGGTCCGCGGTCAGCAGGATGAGCGTGTCGTCGAGCACACCCGCCTCCAGCAACCTGTCCAGGAGGGCACCGAGTCGACTGTCGCTGTCACGGAAGGCATCTGCGGCGATGTCGGAGTACGGGCCACCGGCGTGGTGAGCGGCATCCGTCGTGTACGACGACCACCACGTCACCAGTGGCGTCGTACCGGCCGCGACCGCCTCGGGCGACCACAGCTCAAGCACCGTGGCCAGCCCCAACAGGTCGATCGCGGAGAAGAATGCGTAGTCGTCGTCCTCGTCGCAGCGCGCTGAGGTGACGTACGGACTTCTCAGCGGATCGGGCAGCAGCGCGCGTACCGCTGCGACGAACTCGTGCGACCCCGGCTCGGTGGAGCCGAGGGCATCCGGATCCTGCGCTAGAGCGGCACGCACCAGCGCGAACGTGGACTCTGTGGCCCCCCGATCGGTCATCTCGCAGACGCTGGCGGTGAGGGCACCGGGGACGGCGCGACCCACGACCTCGAACAGTGTGGCGATCCCGTCCCGGTAGAGCTCACCGGTGCGATGCCAGGTCGCTGGGTCGTTCGGAACCACCCGACGGCCTTGCTCGCGGTCGTAGTAGACGTTGCCGACCACGCCGTGACGGCCCGGCCCGACTCCGGTCAAGGCACTCGTGTGATTCACGAGGGTCACGCTCGGGAACTCAGCCACGGCGCCGCCGGTGAGCCAGCACCCCCGGTCCAGCAGCCGTGCCACGTTGGGCAGCAAGCCTTCCTGGGCCCAGCGCAGCAGCGACGCCGGGTGCGCCCCGTCCCATAGCAGCCCCACGACGTGCGCGGCGCCGCGGGTGACCAGGTCGTCGCGGATGACTCCGTCCAGGCCGACCAGGTCGCTGCGGTCAACGCCCGCCACCCAGGCCAGTGTCGGCATCACGTCGACCAGGCGGGCCTGGTCCTCCAGCATCCCGGTCTCGCGGACACCGGCTCCGGAGAGCAGGAACGGCGCACACGACTGGACGAGGGATAGCGAACCGTGCTCGCCCAGGTGTCCGCCGCGCTCGGGGAAGTAGTGCCCGCCCGCGTGCACGATCACGACGTCCGGACTGCGGGGATCGGCGAAGAAGGATGACAGCCTCTGCCAGGGCAGTGGGTAGCTGTTGCGGTGCAACGTTAGCTCCGTATCAGAGCTTGGCCCTGCTGCACCGGGAAGGGCCCGCGGTGCGTCCCAGGGCGGCACCTCCGAGAGGAGCTCACCGTCGGGGTATTTCGCAGTGAGAAGTAAGTGACCGCGGGCGTTCGCCACGTTGACCGCACGTGGTACGCCGTCGCGCGTCAGCTCGGGCCAAGCGACGAAGTCGACGATCCCGGCCAGCGTCGGCGACCGCAGCGCGGCGACGGCGACCGCGAGGCCATTCTCCGCGGTTCCCATGCGTTGATCCTGCCGCACCCAGCACCGGCAGCGGGCATGGCGCGATGCCCCTCGCGCCATGGGCATCGCGCGAGGGGCCGACATCCCCCGATGTCGACCCCTCGCTGGGGTGCTGCCGACCTTGCGCGGGCTCAGCTGCCGACGTTGGCCAGCTGCGCCATGACGGCTGCGTGCACCATCGCGTCGTGCGCTGCCGCCGACTGACGGCGAGCGGCCGCCAGACGGCGCTCGGCCCGGTGGGCCCGTCGCATGGCGCGCAGGACACGATCCCTGTCGGCTTCAGAGCGCCAGCGCTGCTGTCGTTCGTCAGCCATTTGTTCGCTGTGCTGATTCATGACTGTCTCCATCGAGGTTTCGTACGTCATCTGTTGTCGGCCGGAAATGCCGAGCGTGCCCGCCATCAGGCGGCCACTTCGCCATCGCTGGAGCTCGCGTCCCTCGACGCGCTTGGCGCGCATGCGACGAGCAGGTCGAGCTCGAGGTCGAGATCGCTCGCCTCCACGGTTCCGGCGTACGCCGAGAGCCTCTCGGCCAACGCCTGCTCCGCCGCGTGGCGGACCTGGCCGTCGTCCTTGCGGGGACGACCCGGTCCGCGCTTACGAGCCACCGGTGCGCCGTGCTCGAACAGCTCACCGCCCCAGACCCCCCAGGGCTCGCGCCGCTCGAGCGCCCCCGCAAGGCACGCCAGGCGAAGCGGGCAGGTGCCACACAGCGCCTGCGCCGTGGCGACCCGGTCGGGCTGCTCGGCGAACCAGAGCTCGGGGTCGTAGACACGGCAGGGTGTCTCCGGCCACTGCACCTGGGTGGCGGTGCCCGGTGCCGAGGGTGTGGACCGGTACTGATCCGGGATGAGGGTGCTCATCGCGGTCACCTCCTTGCAAGGACTGGCCCGGTGGGGCCGGGACTATGGGTTCGGGACAGATCGCTCAGGTGGGGCTTCCTGCGGTGTGGGGAAATGCAGAAGGCCGCGGTCCCAGGTTCGGGATCCGCGGCCTCGAGGTGAGCCGGTGAGGGGTGAGCCTCAACGTGGTGCGCCTCGAGGTGGTTCCTGAACCTTGGTGCTGGTACCGAGATCGGTGACGTAGTCCTGGGACAGATCTGTCGCGGACTGATTCGCGGACTTGGGGGCAGCGGCCGCACGCGGCAGCGCCGAGACGGCACGATCCGTTCGGGCGAACGGGGCCCCGCACGGAGCGCTGTCCTCGAACACGCCGAAGACGCGGGTGCTGATCGTTGTCTCAGTGATCACGGGACGTCTCCTTCCAGCCGGGGTATTCGCGGGTCTTGCGGTACCGACGGCACGTTAGTCACCGCGCCCAAGCCGGCGCAACAGGGTTTTCCGGCGCGTCGAGAATCCGTTGCCTGATCGTTGCGAAGACTCCCCCATCTTCGCGACACGGGCCCCGACGTCCCTGCCGGCTCGCGGTCACCTCAGCTGGATACGCCGCTGAGCAGCGCCAGCAGGGCGGAGCCGTACTGCTCGAGCTTTCTGGCACCGATCCCGGGCACACCGACCAGGCCTGGTACGTCGACCGGCCTGCGCTCGGCCAGGACCTCCAAGGTCGCGTCGGTCAGCACGACATAGGCGGGAACCGATCGAACAGCAGCCTCACCCCGTCGCCAGTCCTTCAGTCGTACCAACAGGTCTTCGTCATACGCGGTTGGGCAGTTCCGGCACCGGCCGCGGGCGCTCTCGGCTCCGGTGACCAGTGCGGTCCCGCACCCGGCGCACACGGCCGGCCTTCGTCGCCGCGGCGCATCACGCCCGCCACCACGCGAGCCGGTGCCGCGTACGACCTCCGCAGCCCCTTGCCCGGCAGGTGACGCGGCACCGAACACGTCGTCCAGGAACGGCGAGCGGGCTCGAACCGACCGCCCGCCCGGCGCCCGGGAGCGCGCCCAGGACAGGCCCAGCGTGGTTCGGGCCCGTGTCACCGCGACGTAGAAGAGCCGACGCTCCTCCTCGGTGCGGGCGGCGGTGTCGGCGTAGGAGATCGGGAACGTGCCGGTGGCCAGACCAGCCACGAACACGGCATCCCACTCGAGCCCCTTGGCCGCGTGCACGGTGCAGAGCGTCACGCCGGCCGCCGTGGGCGCGGCCTGTACCGCCGCCCGGGCGTCGAGGTCAGCGACCAGATCGGTCAGGGTCGCTTCGGGCCGGGACGCTTGCAGGTCGTCGGCGAGCGTCACGACGCGCAGCAGGTTCTCCCAGCGCTCTCGGGTGGCACCCTGACCGTTCGGCGGCTGCTGCGCCCATGCCATCGCGGACAGGACTGCGCGGGTCTGCGCGCCCAGACCGTCGTCCGGCGCGGCGGGGTCGGTGTCGGCTTGCGAGGAGCGCGCCGCTCCGCGCAGCCGGGTGAGCGCCTCGCGCACCTCGCTGCGCTCGAAGAACGCGGACTCCCCCCGCAGGACGTAGGGGATGTCTGCCACGGCCAGCGCGTCCTCGAACACCTCGGACTGGGCGTTGATGCGGTACAGCACGGCTATGTCGCGGGCCAGGACCCCCGAGCCCAGCAGTGCCCCGATCCGTGCCACCACGCCCGTGGCCTCGGCCGGCTCGTCGTCGTAGGAGTCGATGACCGGTTCTGGGCCGGCCTCGCGGGTCGTGACGAGCTTGAGGGCGGCCCCGGGCCCGGTCGCGGTCGCCAGGACCCGGTTGGCCAGGCCCACGACCTGGGGGGTGGAGCGGTACGACCGGACAAGCTGCACCTGGGTCGCGTGGGGGTAGGTCCGGCGGAAGTTCAACAGGTAGGACGACGACGCGCCCGTGAAGGTGTAGATCGTCTGGCTGGCATCGCCCACGACGCACAGCTCGTCGCGCTCGCCGAGCCACAGCTCGAGCAGGCGCTGCTGCAGCGGGTTGACGTCCTGGTACTCATCGACGGTGAACCAGCGGTACTGCGTGCGGACCTCGTCGGCGACGTCGGGTCGAGTGTCGAGCATGCCAACCGTGAGCAGGAGCACGTCCTCGAAGTCGATGAGCCCGGCCGCGGTCTTGCGATCGTCGTACGCCGCGTACAGGGCAGCCACGTCATCAAGGGCCAACGGGCCCGGCGGCTGGCGCCGCTCTGCGGCGGCCCGCTCGGCGTAGTCGGCGGCGGTCACCTGACTGGCCTTGGCCCACTCGATCTCGCTGGCGATATCGCGCAGCAGCGAGGCGTCGTGGTGGCCGGTCTGGGACAGCACAGGGCCGAGCACCTTCGCCTTGTAGGGCAGGATCTCCGGCGGTGCCCCTCCGATGACCTGCGGCCAGAAGAAGCGCAGCTGGCGCAGCGCCGCGGCGTGGAAAGTGCGCGCCTGGACACCGCCGACCCCGAGCTCGCTGAGCCGTCGGCGCATCTGGCCGGCGGCCCGGGCGGTGAACGTGACGGCCAAGGAGCGGCGCGGGTCGTGCGCACCGGAGAGCACCCCGTAGGCCACCCGGTGCGTGATGGCGCGTGTTTTGCCCGTGCCGGCACCGGCCAGGATCACGACCGGGCCGGACAATGCCATGGCGGCCTCGCGCTGCTCGGGGTCCAGTCCCTCGAGCACCAGCTCGGGGTCCGGCGGTGCGCTGGTCACCCCGGCATCCTCCCCCACCACGGTGACAACCCCGTAAGGCCGGGCCCCGGGATACCCAGCTCTCGCCGCCGTCGTGGCGCGGCCCCCACGACCATCCCCGGAACAAGGCCCTTGACGAACGTGTTTGTACAGTTGTTGAGGAATCAAGTGCTGCGTGGGCGGTCGTCCGCGCGACGAAGGAGCGGACAGATGTCGGTCACGATGTACAGCACCCCCTGGTGTGGGTACTGCCAGCGCCTGAAGGGGCAGATGACCCGCGAGGGAATCGCGTGGACCGAGGTCGACATCGAGCAGGACGATCAGGCAGCCGAGCTCGTGATGAACGTCAATGGCGGCAACCAGACCGTCCCGACTCTGCTGTTCCCCGACGGCAC
>JBDTDW010000071.1:0-6662 GCA_039922855.1 Candidatus Nanopelagicales bacterium
TGGCACACGGGTCGACGTGGCCCGGGTGCATGATCCCCCGTCAGAGGGTGCTGACCCAGTTCGCGAGGACACGGGCACCTGCGTCTCCGGACTTCTCAGGGTGGAATTGCGTCGCGGTCAGCGGCCCGTTCTCCACCGCGGAGACGAACCGGTCGCCGTACTCGGTCCAGGTCACGAGCGGATCGACGAACGGGCCGCCACGCGCGGGGAGCGCCCACTCGCGGACAGCGTAGGAGTGGACGAAGTAGAACCGCTGGTCCCTCACACCCTCGAACAACACCGAATCCGCTGGAGCGGCAATGGTGTTCCACCCCATGTGCGGCAGGACGCCGGCGGTCAGCTCGTCGACGACGCCGGGCCACTGCCCACAGCCCTCGGTGTGAACGCCGTGCTCCACCCCCCGCTCGAAGAGGACCTGCATGCCCACGCAGATCCCCATCACGGGCCGACCGCCGGCCAGTCGGCGGTCGATGAGCGAGCACGCCCCGATGGCGGCGAGCCCCTTCATGCAGGCCGCGTACGCCCCGACACCGGGTACGAGCAGGCCGTCCGCCGCAAGTGCCTGCTCGTGGTCCGCGGTGACGGTGACCTGTGCGCCCGCGCGTTCGAGGGCCCGCTGCGCCGAGAGCAGGTTGCCGGAGCCATAGTCGAGTACTACGACCGACGGGGTGCTCATGCCCATGCCCACAGCGCAGCGGCAGCTATCGACATCAAGGCGAAGACGGCCAGCAGCACGGACGGTCCCCGGTTACCGGCACGCCAGAACGTCCAGACACCGCCCGCGAGGAAGCCGGCAAGTGCGAGCAGCAGCAGCGGCGCCATCGTCGCTACAGGCTTCCCTTGGTGCTCGGGATCCCCGCCACGCGCGGGTCCACGACCACCGCATCACGAAGCGCCCGGGCAAAGGCCTTGAACTGCGACTCGACGATGTGGTGCGCGTTCCGACCCGAGATCACGTTGACGTGCAACGTAATTCGCGCCTCTGCAACCAATGACTCGAAGATGTGGCGTGTCAGGGTCGTGTCGTAGGAGCCGATGAGCTCGACCAGGTCGGGCTCGGTGTGCACGAGGTACGGGCGCCCCGACAGGTCCACTGCGACCTGCGTGAGTGCCTCGTCCAGGGGCACGAGGGCATCGCCGTAACGACGCAGCCCAGCCTTGTCCCCCAACGCTTCTCGCAGCGCCTGCCCAACAGCCAGTGAAGTGTCCTCGACCGTGTGGTGGGCGTCGATCTCGAGGTCGCCCTTCGTCAGCACCGTGAGGTCGAGCAGTCCGTGCTTGCTCAGCTGGGACAGCATGTGGTCGAAGAACGGCACGCCCGTGTCGATGACGGAGCGCCCGGAGCCGTCGATCTCGAGCTCGACGAGGACGTCACTCTCCTTCGTCGTACGTTGCACACGGGCGAACCGGCTCACGTTGTGACCTCCTGAAGGGCGGTACGAAAGGCCGCGTTCTCTGGCGGTGTCCCGACACTGACGCGGAGCCATTCTGGCGGACCGGTCTCGCGGATGAGCACACCCCGGTCCAGCAGGCCCTGCCAGATGTGGTGACGGTCCTTGAACTGTCCGAACATCACGAAGTTCGCGTCCGAGTCCGCCGCCTGGTGACCCTGGGCCCGCAGCCAGCTCACCAGTGTGTCCCGCTCAGCGCGCAGGAGGGCGATCTGCGGCACCAGGTCGGCGGTGTGGCGAAGGGCTGCCCGGGCCACCGCCTGCGTGACCGCGGAGAGGTGGTACGGCAGTCGCACGAGACGTGCCGCCTGCACCACGCCCGGATCGCCGGCGAGGTATCCGACGCGGCCACCGGCCAGGCCGAACGCCTTGCTCATCGTCCGGGTCACGACCAGTCGTGGGTTGCCGGCCAACAGCTCCAGCGCACTCGAGGTGCCGGGTCGTCGGAACTCGGCGTAGGCCTCGTCGACCACGACGATGCCGGTCGCGGCCTCCAGGACCGCGGCCACTGTGTCCGTCGGCAGCGCGGTGCCGGTCGGGTTGTTCGGTGAGCACAGCAGGACGACCGCCGGACGGTGCTCGCGAACCGCAGCGACCGCGACGTCAAGGTCGAGGTGGAAGTCCGCCTCCCGTGGCGCGGTGACGTACGTGGTGAACGTGTCCCGGCAGTAGTCCGGATACATCGAGTAGGTGGGGGTGAAGCCCAGCGCGGTCCGGCCGGGTCCACCGAACGCCTGCATGAGCTGCAACATGATCTCGTTGGATCCGTTGGCAGCCCATAGGTTCTCACCCGTGAGTGGGACACCTGACTCGGCCTTGAGGTAACCGGCGAGGTCAGTACGGAGCGCCAGCGCATCCCTGTCGGGATAGCGGTTGAGGCCGGCGGCGGCGCCGGCAACGGCGTCCGCGATGTCGGCGACGAGAGCGGGGCTCGGCGGGTAGGGGTTCTCGTTGACGTTGAGGCGTACAGGGACGTCGAGCTGCGGTGCGCCGTAGGGCACCTTGCCCCGGAGGTCGTCACGGACCGGGAGCCGGTCTACCACGTCAGTCGCTCGCGGGACCGGACGCCGCGAGGTCGGATCGACCTGCGCCCGGCGAGAACCTGATGCGGACCGCCTCACCGTGCGCGGGCAGGTCCTCGGCTGCTGCCAGCGCCTCGACGTGGTGCGCCACGTCCCGAAGCGCGGCCTCGTCGTAGTCGACGACATGGCTGCCGCGCAGGAACGTCTGTACCGACAGACCTGAGGAATGGCAGGCACAACCACCGGTGGGCAGGACGTGGTTCGAGCCGGCGCAGTAGTCGCCGAGACTCACCGGCGACCACGTGCCGATGAAGACGGCCCCGGCGTTGCGTACGCGGTCGGCCACCGCGCGGGCGTCCCGGGTCTGGATCTCCAGGTGCTCGGCGGCGTACGCGTTGACCAGCTCCAGTCCGGCGTCGAGGTCTGCGACGAGGACGATCGCGCTCTGCGGACCCGCGAGGGCCGCGGCGATGCGGGCGGAGTGCTTGGCAGCGGGGACCTGCGCGGCCAGCTCGGCCTCGACGGCGCTCGCCAGCGACTCGCTGTCCGTCACCAGGACGGCGGCGGCGAGCACGTCGTGCTCGGCCTGGCTGATCAGGTCCGCCGCGACGATGTCGGCGGACGCGGAGTCGTCGGCAAGGATCGCGATCTCGGTGGGCCCGGCCTCCGCGTCAATCCCGATGCGCCCCTTGAGCAGCCGCTTGGCCGCCGTCACGTAGATGTTGCCCGGTCCGGTGACCATCGCCACGGGGCGGATGTTGTCGGCTCCGTACGCGAACATGGCCACGGCCTGCGCACCGCCGGCCGCGTAGATCTCCTCGACCCCGAGCATGGCGCAGGCGGCCAGTACCGTCGGGTGCGGCAGTCCGCCGTTGTCGCGTTGCGGCGGGCTGGCGACCGCTAACGAGGCCACGCCGGCGACCTGTGCCGGCACGACGTTCATGACGACACTGCTGGGATAGACCGCGCGCCCACCGGGGACGTACAGCCCGACGCGGTCCACCGGTAGCCAGCGCTCGGTGACGGACCCGCCGGGCACGACACGGGTGACGCAGTCGACCCGACGTTGGTCCTCATGCACGAGACGGACCCGCCCTATGGCCTCCGTCAGCGCCCTTCGGACCTGCAGGTCCAGTCGCTCCAGCGCCTGGCGCAGCTCAGCGGCCGGCACCCGCAGCGAGGTCGGCCGGACGCCGTCGAGGCGCTCTCCCCAGTCCAGGACCGCCACCGCGCCCCGAGCCGCTACGTCGGCGAGGATGGGGCGTACGGCATCGAGCACCGCCTCGGCATCGACGGCGGCGCGCGGCAGCACCTCACGCAGGTCGGGCGCCGACCCCCGCAGGTCCAACCGCCGGATCATGGCCCCATCCTACGGGCGCCGCCACGCCTCACCCGCCGCGTGTGAAGGCGTTGGATGATCTCCATCGCAGATCATCAACCCAATTGCGGGGCTGCTGTCGACCTGTCCATGCCGCGCGATCTCCGATGGAGTTCATGCGACCCCAGCTGGTGGACGATCGCACTCTGGCAGGATCGCGGCGTGGCCACGAAGCAGCACGGCGGGGGTGCAACGCGGGCCACTGTGGCGCTGACCAGGGCCGGGGTGGCGTACACGACTCACACGTACGAGCACGACCCCGGCGCGGAATCTTACGGTCTCGAGGCAGCCGAGGTGCTCGGGCTGGACCCGGCGCTGGTGTTCAAGACCTTGCTGGCAGACGTAGAGGGTCGGCTCGTCGTGGCGGTCGTACCGGTCGCCGGCCGGCTGGACCTGAAGGCGCTCGCCGTCGCCGTCGGGGCGAAGCGGGCCACCATGGCCGAACCAGCCGCGGCCGAGCGCGCCACCGGCTACGTCGTGGGCGGGATCAGCCCGATCGGGCAGCGCAAGGCGCTCACGACGGTCGTGGACGTGAGCGCGGCCGGTCGCGACGTCGTGTACGTCAGCGGCGGCCGGCGCGGCTTCGACATCGGGCTCGCCGCCGCGGACCTGGTGACGCTGACCGGCGCCACCGTCGCCGCCGTCGCCTCATCCGGCTGAGGGGCTCCCGGGTTCGGCGAGCCCCACCCCCCGGGTGGACGTCACTGGCCTGGTGGCTGCCCACCGGTGCGGAACCGCCATGAAGTCCACCGCCAGGACAGTGACGTCGGGACCTACTGCAGGCAGCTTGGTCCGAGCAGGGCCTTGAGGTCGGCGAACAGAGCCGGTGAGGCGGTGACCCGCAAGCTCAGGTCCAGCGCTACGAGCGTGGTCCGCGGACCGTTCGTCATCGCGAGGTGCACATCGCTGACTCCAGGGTGCGAACCCAGGACGTCCTTGAGCTTGTCGACCACAGGCGGGATCACCCGGTTCGCCGGGATCGTGATGACCACCGGCCCGGTGCCGTCCAGGGACAGATCAGGGACCGTGATCTCCAGCGCCCGCAGGCGTACGCCGTCCTCCTCGGACTTCATGACCTGCCCCTTGACGACCAGCACTGCGTCGGTGTGCAGGACGTGGCCGACCAGCTGGTACGCCTGGGCGAACACCATCACATCCACCGAGGCCTCGAGGTCCTCCAGCGAGACGATCGCGTAGACGTCGCCCTTCTTGTTGACCTTGCGCGTCACCCCGGTGACAAGTCCGGCGACCGAGACGTTGCGCCGGTCCTCGACCTCCTCGGTGTGCAGCGTCGAGATCGGGAAGTCCGCATCGGCTCGCAGCACATGGTCCAACCCGGACAACGGGTGGTCCGAGACATAGAGGCCCAGCATCTCCCGCTCGAAGGAGAGCAGGGTCTTCTTGTCCCATTCGGCGTCGGAGAACGGCGGCGGCGCCCACAGAGCCTCGGTCTGCGCCTCGTCGAAGGCACCGAAGAGCGAGTCCTGCCCGATGGCCTCGTTTCGCTTGATGTCCACGACCGCATCCACCCGTGCCTCGTGGTCCAGGAACAACCCCTTGCGCGAGTGCCCGAGCGAGTCGAACGCACCGGCCTTGATCAGCGACTCCACGACGCGCTTGTTGCAGACGTTGAGGGGCGCCTTGTCCAGGAAGTCGTCGAAGTCGCGGAAGCGACCCTTCTGCTCGCGCGCGGCGACGACCGACTCCACGACCAGGCCACCGACGTTTCGTACGGCGGACAGCCCGAACCGGATGTCGGTGCCGGTCGGGGTGAAGTCGGTGTCGGACTCGTTGACGTCGGGGGGCAGCACCTTGATGCCCATGCGCCGGCACTCGCCGAGATACACCGCGAGCTTGTCCTTGTCGTCCTTGACGCTGGTGAGCAACGCCGCCATGTATTCGCTGGGGTAGTGGGCCTTGAGATAACCGGTCCAGAAGGACACCAGCCCGTAACCGGCGGTATGGGCGCGGTTGAAGGCGTAGTCGGAGAAGGGGACCAGCGTCTCCCACAGCTTGGCGATCGCGGCCGGCGAGTAGCCCTTCGCCTGCATCCCCTGCGAGAAGGGCCCGAACTCCTTGTCCAGGATCTCCTTCTTCTTCTTGCTCATCGCCCGCCGCAACAGGTCCGCGGCACCGAGGGAGTAGCCGGCGACGCGTTGCGCGATCGCCATGACCTGCTCCTGGTAGACGATCAGGCCGTACGTGTCGTCCAAGATGTCCGCCAGCGGCTCGGCGAGCTCTGGGTGGATCGGCGTGATCTGCTGACGGCCGTTCTTGCGCTCGGCGTAGTCCGTGTGGGCGTTCACGCCCATCGGCCCCGGACGATAGAGCGCCAGCACGGCCGAGATGTCCTCGAAGCTGTCCGGCGCCATCTGCCGCAGCAGCGAGCGCATCGGACCGCCGTCGAGCTGGAAAACTCCAAGGGTGTCACCGCGCCCGAGCAGCTCGAAGGTCGCGTCGTCGGCAAGCTCGAGCTCCTCGAGCACCACGGTCTCACCCCGGTTGCTCAGAACGTGGCGCAGGCAGTCGTCGAGCACAGTCAGGTTTCGCAGGCCCAGGAAGTCCATCTTGAGCAGACCGAGCTTCTCGCAGGCCGCCATGTCGAACTGGGTGATGACGGCGCCGTCCTGCTCGCGCCGCCAGAGCGGGACGACGTCGATCAGCGGCTCCCGGCACAAGATCACCCCGGCTGCGTGCACGCCGGGCTGGCGCTTGAGGCCCTCTAGACCCCTGGCAGTGTCGACGACCCGACGGACATCGGCGTCGGCTTCGTAGAGGTCGCGAAACTCCTTGGCCTCGCTGTAACGGCTG
>JBDTDW010000072.1:0-3396 GCA_039922855.1 Candidatus Nanopelagicales bacterium
GTACGGCAGCGGGGCCACGATCGCGAAGGACTCGAGCTGGTCCAGCACAGCCTCGGTGATACCGGCCTCGGCGACCAGCTCCCGACGGCTCAGACGGACGTCGGCCGCCTTGGCCCGGAAGGAGTCCGAGGAGGGCAGGGAGTCCACCGACGCCAGCGGGCGCGGCACCCGGCCCCCGGAGCCGGCAACCGGTTCCAGGCCCCGGTCGATGGCCTCGAGATGCTCCCGGATGACCTTCAGCGGCAAGTAGTGGTCGCGCTGGCACGCCAGCACATAGCGAAGCCGGTCCAGGTCGGCTGGGCTGAACTTGCGGTATCCGCTGGACGTACGCTCCGGCTCGACAAGACCCTCGGTCTCCAGGAACCGGATCTTCGAGATCGTCACGTCCGGGAAGTCCGGACGCAGCAGGGCCAGGACGCTGCCGATCCCGAGCAACCCGTCAGTGACGCCCGCCGCGCTCACGACTCGGCCTCCGCCGCCCTCGCAACGAGGAACGCGAAGCGGTACTTGCCGATCTGGACCTCGTCGCCGCCCTCGAGCACCTGCGTCTCGATGCGCCGCCGGTTCACGTACGACCCGTTGAGGCTGCCGATGTCGGCAAGGACCCAGCCGGCGTTCTCCGGTCGGAACTCGGCATGTCGGCGTGACACGGTGACGTCGTCCAGGAACAGCGCGGCCTCAGGGGACCGTCCGACCGTGGCCACCCCGGCGGCGGGATCCAGCGTGACCCGCGTCCCCTCACTGGGGCCCCGAAGCGCCAGCAGCATCGCTCCGCCGGCCGGCAGGCCCGAGACCGAGCGCTCATCGACCAGCGGCAGTGGCTTGGAGTCTCCCTCAGAGGCAACCCGCAGGCCGAGCACACCGGTCAGCTCCTGGGCGCTCTCGTCCGCTCCGGCACCCACACTCGCCGAGATCCCGACCGGCGCTCCGCAGGTCGGGCAGAACCGAGCGTCGTCTTCGGTCTCATGACCGCACTGGGCACAGCGAATGCTCATTCGCGGCTGTCCTCCCTGTTCGGACGTAGCATCTGCACGCACATTGGCGTGCCACAACCTCGACAAGAGGTCGAGGGTGCTCGCCAGGGTAGGCAGCCGGTCGATCCGCGGTCAACAGTTGAACGGTTCGTGCCCGGCAACTACAACGGCGGCCGGTCAGCCCTCGAGAACGGCCTGGTACGCGCTCGCGTCGAGCAGCCCCGCCAGTGCCGCCGCATCGGACATCCGCACCTCGGCGATCCACCCGATCCCGTACGGGTCGGAGTTGAGTGTCTCCGGGCTCGTCTCGGCGGCGTCGTTGCGTGCGACGACGGTCCCGGCGACCGGGGCGTAGATGTCGCTGACGCTCTTGGTGGACTCCACCTCCCCGCACGGCTCGTCCGCGGTCAGCTCCGCACCAACTGCGGGCAACGTCACGAACACGATGTCGCCCAGAGACTCCTGGGCGAACGCGGTGATGCCGAACCGGACCACACCATCGCCCATGTCGCGCACCCACTCGTGCTGCGCGGTGTAGGCGAGATCGTCGGGAAAGTTCTCGGTC
The DNA here is from genome assembly GCA_039922855.1 of Candidatus Nanopelagicales bacterium. GTDB lineage: Bacteria > Actinomycetota > Actinomycetes > S36-B12 > CAIYMF01 > JAFIHG01. Next base: position 1,540 of record JBDTDW010000072.1, read on the forward strand.
ATGGTTGCTCGCCTCGGGTGGCAGGAAATGACTGGCAACGGAGCGTACTCACGGGGCTGCGCGATCGGCAACGACGCACCAGCTCACCATCTGCTGCGCAAGATCCGGCGGGCCTGTTCGATGTAAAGGAACCCGGCCCACCAGTACAGGGCCGTGCCCCAGAGTGCGAACGCCCATCCGATGACGTACACGGCCTGTGCCGGTGCCCCGGTGAGGGCGGTCCCGGCCCCCAGCAGCAGAAATGGGAACGCGAACAACAGGTTGAGCGTTGCGGCCTTGCCGAGGAAGTGCACCGGCAGACCGGTGATGCCGCGACGCTTGAGGGCCAGCAGGAAGACCGACAGCACCAAATCCCGGCCGAGCAGCACAAGGACGAGCCATCCGGGAACGATGCCGCGGATCCACAGGCCCAGCAGGGTCGCCGCGATGTAGAGGCGATCGGCCACAGGGTCCAACAGCTGCCCGAGGCGAGTGATCTGACCGGTCCGCCGCGCGATGTAGCCGTCCAGCCAGTCGGTGGCCCCGGCGACCGTGAGCAGCACGACGGCCCACAGATCGGCCTCGGGCCCGAGCACCAGCCAGAGGAACAGCGGCACGCCCAGCAGCCGGACGAACGAGATCAGGTTCGGAGTCGTGAGGATCCGGTCGGACTGGACTGCGGTCTGCTGGACCTCCATCCGGCGACCCTAACCGGGCGGCGACTAATGCTGCGGTGCGTCGGGGACCACCACGGCTGGCCCCGCGACGCTCTTGTCGATGACCGGCGCGCTCTCGGTGGCAGGCGCGGGTGCGGTTGCCGGATCGGCAACCGACGCTGGATCCGGTGCCGGGACCGGGCCTGTCGACACGGGCAGCTCGAACCCGGGCAGGACGGTGCTCGCGGGCACACCTGCGGCAGGGGCCGCATGCTTGGCTGCCGCACCCACGTCGGGCGTCCGGTCCTTGGCTGAACGGCCCCGTACCGCCAGGGCGACAGCGATCAGCAGCGCCACGGCACCGATCGCCATGAGGACCAGTGCGGTGACCCACGACCATCCGACCGTGAGGGTGAGGACGATGTCAGCCTCCACCCCGTTGCTGGGGGTCCGGTTCATCACCACCAGGCTGGCTTCGGACCCGCGCGCGGAGGCGATCGATACCGTGGCACCGGGCGAGCCGGCGCCCTTGTGCTGCCAGAACGTCTGGGCCTCGGGTGCCTGCGGAAGATCGCTGCCCGGTACGGACCGGATCTGCGCACGCGCGCCGGCCGGCAGGCCCGTGATCACGTCGTACGGCGCATCGCGCAGGTAGTTGTCGAGGTCCGGCTGCGACGCAGTGCCGACGAACAGGGCGCCATTGCCGACCGGCGAGACGTCTAGCGTCAGCTGGCCGATCCCGGACGGGATCGGCAGACTGCTGGCGTCGACCTCGATCCCCTCCCCGATGATCGCCGACCCGGGCCCGGAGATCCGGGTCGGCTGCGACTGAAGGTGACCCTGGGGCCCGAACAGCAGCGCGAGGCCAGCCCCGACCAGCAGCGCGAGGACCCCGACGATCCCCAGCGCCGAGACGAGCGCAGTGCGTCCCGAGCGTCTGGTCATGCGCCAACCGTAACCGGCGCAATGCCTCGGGCCCGTCAAGCAGCACCCCGCGCGCCGGGGTCCACTGGTCGACTCGAGTTCCTGCCAGGCGCTCCAGGGGATGGCAGACTGCGAAGCGTGACGGCGGAAGACCTGCCCTGGTTCAAGCGCGCCGTGTTCTACGAGGTGCTGATCCGTTCGTTCCAGGACTCCTCCGACGACGGGGTCGGCGACCTCCGAGGCTTGACCTCTCGGCTCGACTACCTGCAGTGGCTCGGCGTCGACTGCATCTGGCTGC
>JBDTDW010000073.1:0-6866 GCA_039922855.1 Candidatus Nanopelagicales bacterium
TGGAGCTGGACCCGGCCGCGTCGGTGCAGCGCGAGCTGTTGTTGGTGAAGGTGCGCGCCGACCCCGACTCCCGTTCCAGCGTGCTGGAGACCGTGCAGCTGTTCCGCGCCAAGGTCGTCGACGTCGCGACCGACGCGGTCACGATCGAAGCAACTGGCAGCCGGGACAAGCTCGAGGCGTTGCTGCGGATGCTGGAGCCGTTCGGGATCAAGGAGCTGGTCCAGTCCGGGATGGTGGGAGTGGGCCGCGGCGCGCGCTCGATCACGGACCGCTCGCTGCGGGTCGCCGAGCGGTCCGCCTGAGTCGTACTGCCAGAATTGCGCACGCTGGCGGCGAGCACGTCAGCACGTCCAGCCCGTACCGCTTCCAACCAAGGAGTGAGCCCACCGTGGCCGAACTGTTCTACGACGACGCCGCCGACCTCTCGATCATCTCCGGGCGCAAGGTCGCCGTCCTGGGCTACGGCAGCCAGGGGCACGCGCACAGCCTGAACCTGCGCGACTCCGGGGTGGACGTCCGCGTGGGCCTGCTCGAGGGCTCGAAGTCCCGATCGAAGGCCGAGGCCGAGGGACTGCGGGTGCTGACCCCGGCGCAGGCGTGTGCCGAGGCGGACGTGATCGTCGTGCTCGCGCCCGACCCGGCGCAGCGCCATCTGTACGCCGAGTCGATCGCCCCTAACCTCACGGCCGGAAAGGCGCTGGTGTTCGGCCACGGCTTCAACATCCGGTACGACTACATCAGGCCGCCCGCCGACGTCGACGTCGTCATGGTGGCCCCGAAGGGGCCAGGTCACCTGGTACGCCGTGAGTACTCAGCGGGCCGTGGTGTCCCTGTCCTGGTGGCCGTCGAGCAGGATGCGACAGGTGGTGCGTGGGAGCTGGCGAAGTCGTACGCGAAGGCGATCGGCGGGTTGCGCGCCGGCGGGATCCGTACGACGTTCACCGAGGAGACCGAGACCGACCTGTTCGGTGAGCAGGCCGTCCTCTGCGGCGGCGCGTCGCAGCTGGTGATGTACGGGTTCGAGGTGCTCAGCGAGGCCGGCTACCAGCCCGAGGTGGCGTACTTCGAGTGCCTGCACGAGCTCAAGCTCATCGTGGACCTGATGTACGAGGGCGGCATCGCCAAGCAGCGCTGGTCGGTGTCGGACACCGCGGAGTACGGCGACTACGTCTCGGGCCCCCGAGTCATCGACGCCCACGTCAAGGACAACATGAAGGCAGTCCTCGCCGACATCCAGAGCGGCGCTTTCGCAAAGCGCTTCATCGACGACCAGGACGCCGGCGCACCAGAGTTCAAGTCCCTGCGGGAGAAGGGCGCCCAGCACCCGATCGAGGCGGTCGGGCGCGAGCTGCGGGGCCTGATGGCCTGGGTCCAGAGCGACGATGGCGACTACGTCGAGGGAACTGCCGCCCGCTGACGCTCGCCCCCCTTTCGTCAGTACGTGGGACGGTGTATCGTCCTACGTAGTAGTTGGGAGGGTGTCCTGTGAGTGGTGGCGTTGCTGACCCGGGCGTGCTTGTCCTGGGGAGTCTGGCGGGCGGTCCCAAGCACGGCTGGGCCGTCACCGAGGACGTGCGCGAGGCGATGGGTGTCACGTTGGGTCCCGGCACGCTCTACGGAGCGCTGGCACGGCTCGAGGCCCGCGGCCTGGTACGTGCACTGCCGAGCGACGAGCGTCGTAAGCCGTATGAGCTGACCGCTGCCGGCGCGACCGCGCTGCGAGAACGTGCTGAGGCGATGCGCGAGTTCTCCGGTACGGCGCTGCGCCGGCTGGCGTCCGGCAGCTCGGCGCTCGACTTCAGCGGCGGTGCAGTGTGAGCGGGCCCAGCCGGTGGCAGCGACTTGCCGTTACGTCGTACCCGCCCTCGTTCCGGGAGCGGTACGGCGATGAGCTCACCGCGCTGTGCGAGGACACCGGCCCTGGCATCCGCAGCACCGCCGACCTTGCGCTCGGGTCCTTGCGTCTATGGCTGTCGCCCTCGTACGGCCCCGACCCCGTCGAACGTCGCCGGTGGCGGCTGCAGTCCACCGCCGCGACTGTGTGGGTCTGCGCGTGCACGGTGCTCGCAGGGACCGCCGCGACGCTGCGCCTGCAGGTGGATGGCCCACCGCCCGGCTTCGACCCGACTACCGGTGCTTGGGCGGTCGCGAACAACGCCGCCGGCGCCGCCATCGTGCTGGCCGCCGTACTCGTGGCTCTCGCCGGTGCTTGGTTGGGGTTCTTCGCACTGCGCGAGGGCGGCCCAGCGGTCCGCCGGGTCGCGATCGCACCAGTGGTCTGCGGACTGGTCTGCGTTGTCGCAATGGTGCCGTTCGCCTGGTACTCATCCCGGCACGACCTGATCGGTACGAGCCTGCCACTGTGGTTCGCGCTCGGCGGGCTGGCGTGGCTGCTGCTGGTGATGGTGACCGCTGTCTGGGGCACGCTCGCGATGCCGTACGCACTGCGGCTGGCGGCGCTGCCTGCTGACCGGCTGCGACCCGCTGTGGTGGTGGGGGTACCGGTGGCGCTTGCCTTGCTCGTCCCCGCGACCCTTCTGGTTGCGGTTGCGTTGCGGGTCGGGGATGCCTGGGGTTCGTCGGTCACCGTAGTGACGACGGTGTCCACGGTCGCGGTGGCTGCCGCCGCAGTCGTTGCTCTCGTCAGCGTCGTACGCGGCCTGAAAGCCGCGCCGCACGTCGTGGCTCCCCCTGCCTGACCCGTCAAGTTCCCGGGTGCGTTGTCAGAACGTGAGGGTGCCTCCATTGAACGTGGCGGGCCGGACCTCGGCCACCAGCGCGACCGGGATCTCGCCGTAGATGTGGGGGAACAGGTCGCCGGCGCCGGCGTCCTCGTGGCGCACCTCGAGCCCCGCGGCGCGCAGTGTCTCCTCGTCCATGACAAGTACGACAAGGGACCCGGGTACATCGGCGTAGAACGCCCTCGCCGTCGCTTGCACCTGGTCGGCGCGCGAGGTGTGGATGAAGCCGACCTCGTCGACGTCGTGGCCGAGGGTGGAGACGCGGTACGCGCCCGCGCCGACCGCCTCGTCCCAGTCGGTGGCCAGGGCGATGTGATGGATCAGCACGCCGCGAGTGTAGGCGGCGGACCTCGCTGGGAGACCGGCCCGCTCACGCCGACATCGCCGGCCACCTGCGCTGCCACCAGGGTGGAACCGGGGTACTGGGAGGGCTGCTCCTCCTGCGTCGCCCCTGGGCGCGGGCAGTGAGACGGCGTCTCGGCATCCGGATCTCGTGAAGGCGTTCACAAGGGGTCCCGTAGACTCGGCGCTGTCACCCTGCGGCACCCGACACCGAGGTCCGCGCCGCCCCTCCTCTGCCGAAGGTGCCTGCCGTGACCCAGCCGACCAAACCCGTCGTGCTCATCGCCGAGGAACTCTCCCCGGCCACTGTCGACGCCCTCGGCCCGGACTTCGAGATCCGTCACTGCGACGGGTCCGACCGGGTCCAGTTGCTCGCCGCGATCGTCGACGTCGACGCGCTGCTCGTACGCTCGGCCACCATCGTGGACGTGGAGGCATTCGCGGCGGCACGCTCGTTGCGGGTCGTGGCCCGTGCCGGCGTCGGTCTGGACAACGTCGACGTCAAGGCGGCCACCCAGGCCGGTGTCATGGTCGTCAACGCGCCGACCTCGAACATCGTGTCCGCCGCCGAGCTCGCGGTCGCGCTGCTGCTCGCCTGCGCCCGCAACATCGCGCCGGCGAGCGCGGCGCTGAAGTCCGGCAAGTGGCAGCGCTCGAAGTTCTCCGGGGTCGAGCTCACCGACAAGGTCGTCGGTGTCGTCGGCCTTGGTCGGATCGGACTGCTTGTCGCGCAACGACTCTCAGCGTTCGGTGTGACGCTCGTGGCGTACGACCCGTACGTCCAGCCGGCGCGAGCTGCGCAGCTCGGCATCCGCATGGTCGAGCTCGACGAGCTGCTAGCGCTGGCCGACTTCATCACCGTGCACCTGCCCAAGACGTCGGAGACGGTCGGTCTCATCGGCGAGGTCGCGCTGCACAAGGTGAAGCCGACCGTACGGATCATCAATGCGGCGCGCGGCGGCATCGTGGACGAACACGCTCTCTACGTCGCGCTCAAGGAGGGTCGGGTCGCGGGTGCCGGCATCGACGTGTTCGCGAGCGAGCCGTGCACCGACTCGCCGTTGTTCGAGTTCGACCAGGTCGTCGTGACCCCGCACCTCGGTGCCTCGACCGAGGAGGCGCAGGAGAAGGCCGGAGTCGCCGTCGCCCGCTCGGTACGACTGGCGCTGGCCGGCGAGCTCGTGCCGGACGCGGTCAACGTCCAGGGTGGCGTGATCGCGGACGAGGTCAAGCCGGGCCTGGCCCTGACCGAGAAGCTCGGACGGATCGCCGGGACCCTCGCGTCCGCGTCGGTCGAGGGGGTGGAGGTCGAAGTGCTGGGCGAGGTCGTCGAGCATGACGTCAAGATCCTGGAGCTCGCCGCGCTCAAGGGCTTGTTCTCCGCGCTCGTGCAGGACCCGGTCTCGTACGTGAACGCCCCGGTGTTCGCCGCTGACCGCGGCATCGCGGTCTCGCTGGTCACCGACATCGAGAGCCCGCAGTACCGCAACGAGGTACGTGTCCGCCTGATCCTCACCGATGGCCAGACCGTCATGGTGGGTGGAACGGTCACCGGCCCGCACGACCTCGAGCGCATCGTGGACGTCGATGGCTTCAGCATCGACGTGCCGATGAGTGCGCACCTGGCCTTCCTGCGCTACGAGGACCGCCCGGGGGTCGTGGGCATCGCGGGCCGGATCCTCGGCGACGCCGGGGTGAACATCGGCGGCATGCAGGTCAGCCGGCAGGTCGAGGGGGGTCAGGCCCTCATGGCTCTCACCGTCGACTCCGCCATCTCGTTGGCGGTGCTGGAGCAGATCCACGCCGAGATCGGCGCGTCGTCGGCCCGTTCCGTCGACCTGGACGACTAGCTGCCGCACCAACTCCGCGTTGTTCTTCCCTTTGGGGTGATCAAGGCAGCTGAACTCCCATGATCACCCCAAAGGGAAGATCATGGAAGTCACGGTGGATGGTGGTGCTGCTGTGAGCGAAATCGCGGTCGGTCCCACACGTCCCGGGGGAGGCTGGCGCCATGCGGTTGCTGGTGCTCGGTGGTACGTCCTTCGTCGGGCCCGCCCTGGTTCAGGCGGCGCTGGATCGTGGCTGGGCCGTCACCTGCCTGCACCGTGGGGTGACCGGCTCACCCCCGCAGGGGGCGACCTCGATCATCGGGGACCGTACGACCCCGTCAGTGCTGACCGCTCTGGCGCAGCAGCGCTTCGACGTGGTGGTGGACGCCTGGTCCGGCGCGCCGAGGGTGGCCCGTGACACTGCCCGGGCCCTGGCGGGCTCGACCGGTCGCTGGGCCTACGTCTCGAGCCGCTCGGTCTATGCGTGGCCGCCGGAGAACCACGCCGATGAGTCGGCCACGGTGGTCCCTGCGGATCCGGACGGCGAGCTCACCGACTACGCCGCCGACAAACGCGGTGCTGAGCTCGCGTACGAACGAGAGCTGGGTGCGGACCGGGTCGTGCACCTGCGTGCCGGGCTGATACTCGGCCCCCGGGAGAACATCGGACGGCTGCCGTGGTGGTTGCGACTGGTGGCGAGAGGCGGGGAGTTCCTGGCGCCGGGGCCGGCGGACCTGCCGTTGCAGTACGTCGACGCCCGCGATCTTGCTTCTTTCGCACTGGACACGTTGCAGGACAACAGGTCTGGACCAGTCAACACCGTGTCACTGCCCGGTGCCGCCACGATGGCACAGGTGCTGGCCGCCTGCATCGACGTGACCGGTAGCGGTGCGAGACCGACGTGGGTGGACGCGCGGTGGTTGCTCGCTGCCGGCGTCGAGCCTTGGACCGAGCTGCCCATCTGGATCCCGCGTGAGCACGAGTCATACGCGATGCACACGGGCGACACCTCGCGCGCGGCTCAGTGGGGACTGCGCACCCGGCCGGTGGCAGAGACCGTGGCGGACACCTGGGTCTGGATGGCGCAGGACGACGTGGGCGTCGGCCCGCCGCCGGGCCGTCCCCCCGTCGGGATGCCCCCCGAGCGGGCGGGCGAACTGCTCGCCGCATGGCACTCCGGCACGGCCGGGCCTGCGGGCAAGGCCTCCTGATCGCTGGACCGGGGATCAGGTGCCGCCGATGGTGAGCCGGGTACGAACCGCCAGGATGGGGCGATGACGACGGTTGCGCCCTACGGCGCCTGGACCTCGCCCATCAGTGCGGAGGATCTCGCGCCCAGCGATCACCCGGAGGGTCCGGTGCAGAGCGGGTACTACGCCGGCACGCACTTCTGGTGGTCCAAGCTCGTGCCCAGCCAGGGCGGCCGCTACGCGATCATGCGCCGGCGGGGGAACGAGACGCCGCAGGAGGTGCTGCCGGCGCCCTGGAACCCACGCAGCCGGGTCCACGAGTACGGCGGCCACGCGTGGAGCGTGCTGGCGGACGGGACGGTGCTGTTCGTGCAGCACGACGACCAACGCATGTACCGCCTCGACCCCGGTAGCGATCGGCCGCGGCCGCTGACACCGGTGCCGGCGAGCCCGGCGGGGCTGCGCTACGGCGAACTGTCGGTCCCGGCGAGCCGGCCCGATGAGGTGTGGTGCGTACGCGAGACCCACAAAGGCAGCGGCGTGAGTCGTGACATCGTCGCGGTGCCACTGGACGGGAGTGCCGCCACGGACCCGGCGCTGGTGCGCTCGGTCGTCGGTGGCTCGCAGTTTCTCATCTCCGCGCGGATCTCCCCGAACGGGCGCCGGCTGGCCTGGATCGCCTGGGACCACCCGCAGATGCCGTGGGACGGCACCGAGCTGCGGGTCGCAGATCTCGACGGGGATGGCGTCGCCGGCCCGTACCG
>JBDTDW010000074.1:0-6775 GCA_039922855.1 Candidatus Nanopelagicales bacterium
CATGCGAGAACGGCAGCCGGGTGACCTGTTCTCGGAGCACGTCGGACATCTGCTTGACGGACTCCGGGGCGTCGGGCCAGGAGAGATAGAGGTCGATCACGGCTTCGTGTGCTGCTGGGCGGTCCGCCACCTGCTGCGCTAGTGCGGCGACGAGCCCGTCCTCGTTCCGGAGCCCGTCGTCGGAGAGCTCCTCGAACGTCCCCAGCGTCGTCACTACGTGGGTGGGCCGGCCGTCCAGGGTGTAGTCGGCTACCACCGACGGACGCCCGCCCAGGTGCAGGTTGCGCAGGTCGTGGAGCTGGTATTCGCGGTAGTGCCGTCGAGTGAGGATCTCGAGCATGGGTTCCTCGGCAGGGATCCCGGCCAGCATCCGCTCGGACAGGAAGCGCACGATCTGTTCCGGGATCGCCGCCAGCGCCTCGATCCGCTCGTCCCGGTTTCGCCCATCTGGTAGGTGCGCCAACGACTCCAGCTCGTCGAGCATGCCGGCGAGGGCGTCCGAGCGGGCGTCGTCGACGACCGGCTGGTCGAACCACCGGAACCGCACGCCGCGAGCGAGGTCGCCGACCACGGGGAAGCGCAGCTGAGTGGCCTGCACCAGGTGGTCGAGGACCCGGCGGGCGCTCTCCTCGAGCTCGGGTCCGGGCCGGTCCTCGGACATCCACTCCTTGAGCAGCGTGGTGACGACGGCGACATCGACCGCCTTGCTCTGCTGCGCCAGGAACCGGCGAAACACCGCCTCCTCGAGCTCGGGGGAGCGTTCCAGCTCCGTGACGCCATAGTGGCGCAGCACGTTCATCAGCTTGCTGCGGAAGCTCTCCGGGAGCCGTCCCCGCTCGAAGTCCAGGCTCTGCAAGTAGGTGTGGAAGTGCTCACGCGGACTGTGGACCCGCTCGTCAGCCGGGTCGGCCTCGGAGGGCCGGTTACGGCTCAGCTCGCTGAGGTCGGCGAACACCTGCAGCACGTCGATCTCGGCTGCCAGCGGACGCTCCCCCTCGGCTGCGAGCGCTCCTCGCGCCTGCAGGTATTCGGACATGGTCCGGCCCTCGTCACGGGGGTCGACATCGAATCCGAGTAGCAGGCTGCGCAGATCGTCGAGGGCACGGGCAGCGCGTACGGCCGGCGAACCGTTGCCGTTGGGCTGCGGGAAGTCGAGGGTGGCGACCCCCTGGTCGGTGTCCGGTTCGGCTTCGGTGTCTGCGTCCGCGAGGGGCTCGAGTCGTAGCAGCGGTGCCCCGGTTTCGACCTGGCTACCGGCCGAGACCATGAGCTCGCGCACGTGGGCGGGGAACGGTGCGTGCAGGACCGTCTCCATCTTCATGCTCTCCAGCACGAGGACCGCCGCGCCGGCCTCGACCACTGCCCCGACCTCGACCGGGGTCGCGACAACCAGGGCCGGCGCGGGGGAGCGCAGCACCCCGCCCTCATCGCGACTGATGCGATGAGTGATGCCGTCGACCTCGACGAGGTTCACCGGGCCGTGCGTCCCCATCAGCAGGCGGAACCGTACGCCGGCGATCGTGATCCGGCCCGTGTAGCTGTCGAAGTGCTCGAGCTCGGCCTCCACGACCTGGACGTCGTCCTCGGCTCCGACCGCGACCCGGAACCGGCGAGGTCCGATCTGTGCGACGGTCACCCGGTAGCTGACGCCACGCAGCTTCAGCTCGATTGCGCGACCCACCTGGTGCTGGACGTTCGGGCGCCCCCCGCGCGCGCTCTCGAAGAGCCGCAGCCGTTCGACCCGCTCCTCGTCCTCGTACGCCGAGATGGCCGCCACGACCAGAGCGACCCCGGATTGCTTGTTCAGGACGAGCCGGCCTTCGGAGCGCACCCGGTCGATCCAGCCCGTGTCGGCGCTACCGTCGATGATCTCGGGCTGCTCCAGCAGATCGAGCAAGAAGCTCTTGTTGGTCGAGCCGCCCTCGATCAGCACGGTGGTGTCCGCCACCGCCCGACGCAGCCGAGCCAGTGCCTCGCCGCGGTCGCGGCCGAACGCGATGATCTTCGCGATCATCGAGTCGAAGTCCGCCGGGATCGTGTCGCCCTGGCTGACCCCGGTGTCCACCCGTACCCCTGGCCCGGTCGGCAGCGACAGCAGTGCGATCCGTCCCGGGGAGGGGGCGAAGTCCCTGTCAGGGTCCTCCGCGTTGAGTCGGGCCTCGACAGCGTGCCCGACCTCGACCGGGCGCTCGCCGGTCAGGCGGCCGCCGGCAGCGACGTGCAGCTGGGCCTTGACCAGGTCCATGTCGGTCGTCACCTCGGTGATGGGGTGCTCGACCTGCAGGCGGGTGTTGACCTCGAGGAAGGCGAAGATGCGCTCACCGGGGTGGTAGAGGAACTCCACGGTGGCAGCCCCGCAGTAGTCCACGGCCAGCGCCAGCCGCTCGGCGGACGTCTTGAGCTCGTGCACCTGCTCAGGTGAGAGCACCGGTGAGGACGACTCTTCGATGACCTTCTGGTTGCGTCTCTGCACGCTGCAGTCGCGGACTCCCAGCGCCCAGGCCGTGCCGTGCCGGTCGGCGATGATCTGTACCTCGACGTGGCGGGCACCGAAGATCAGGCGTTCCAGGAACACCACTCCGCTACCGAACGCGCGGGCCGCCTCATCACGGGTCCGTTCGTACGCATCCACCAGATCGTCGTCCGAGGTGATCACCCGGATGCCCCGGCCACCACCACCTGCGGTCGCCTTGAGCATCAACGGGTAACCGATCATCTTGCTTGCCTGCAGCGCGTCCTCGAGCGTGTCGACCGCACCGCGGCTCCAGGCTGCGACCGGGACACCGACCTCCTCTGCGATGAGCTTGGAACCGATCTTGTCGCCGAGGGTGCGCATCGAGTGGGCGCTGGGCCCCACGAACGTGACCCCGATCCGCTCGCAGAGGTCGGCGAACGCGGGGGCCTCTGCCACGAAGCCCCACCCCACCCAGGCCGCATCGGCGCCAGTGTCGAGCAGGGCACGTTCGAGCACCGCGAGGTCGAGGTAGGGGCGGTTCGCCGCCGGGCCGAGGGAGTACGCCAGGTCCGCCTCGCGTGCGAACGTGGCCTGACGCTCGCCGTCTGTGTGTAGTGCGACGGTCTCGATCTGATGGCCACCCTGGGCATTGAGCTCGCGGACGGCGTGGATCAGCCGCATCGCGGCCTCGCCTCGGTTGACGATCGCGACTCGTGTGAACACCGACCAGCCTCCTGGGACGACGCGGGGCACCCTGTCCTGGCCCTCGCCTAGCCTGCCCCCTCCACCCGGTCGCCGTCGCATTACCGAGGGGTACGGCCGCGTTTAGCGCTGACCCGGGCCGCTGGGGACGACAGTGGGACCACTGCGATCAGGGGGATCAGGGGGCTGGTACCACCAGGACCGGGCATGGCGAATGGCGGACCACGTGGTCCGAGACCGAGCCGAGCAGTGCGCGCTTGAGGCCGCCGTGGCCTCGCGAGCCGAGGAGCACGACCGAGGCGGCCAGCTCTTCCGCGAGCTCGCAGATGGCGCGCCCGGCGCTGCCCACGAGGATCCGCGACTCGTACTCGGTCACCCCGATCGCGGCTGCGGTGCGCTCGACGACCTCTTTGCCCCCGGCCTGCAGGTCCTGCTCGATCTGGACGACCTCGTCCGGGGTGATGACAGCGCCGCCCATGCCAGACGCGTCATAGGGCAGTGTCAGCGCCGGCTGCGGTATGACCGTCACGATGACGATGCGGGCGCCGGTCCGCAGCACCGCCAGGCCTGCGACGGCCGCCCCGATCGCGACGTCTGACCCATCTGTGCACACGAGCGTGGTGGACGACATGTCGACAGTATGGTCGAGGCGATCCGGGGCCGGTGAGGGTGCCGGACCGGGCTGGACGTCCTGAACGTAGCCTCATGACAGATGTGGAACGCTTGATCGGCTGGTGGAACGTGGTTACTCTGACATCCTGCCCTCATCAACAGCTGGCATGGCGGCGAAGGGAACCGGAATGACAGTGCACGCCGCCCAGCTCGGCCGATTCCTCGAGGACTTCGTCGTCGGCGATGTCTACCAGCACCCGTTCGGGCGGACGATCAGCGAGGCCGACTCGACCTGGTTCACGTTGCTGACGTGCAACACGAACCAGAACCACTTCAACGCCGACCTCGCCAAGTCCAACCCCATCACCGGGGGCCGCATCATCATCAACTCGGGCTTCACCGTGGCGCTGGTGCTTGGGCTCTCGGTCATCGACACCAGTCAGAACGCCGTGGCGAACCTGGGATGGACCGACATCAAGCTCGTGCACCCCGTCTATGTCGGGGACACCGTCTACGCGGAGAGCCTGATCACGAACAAGCGGGAGAGCGCGTCGCGACCGGGCATGGGGATCATCACGATGGTGACTCGCGGCCTGAACCAGGACGGCGTGGATCTGGTGACGTGGACACGTTCGGTGATGGTGCCCCAGCGCAGCAGTGGCATCGGCCAGAACTACTTCCCCCAGGCCACGTCCGGCCCCCTGTCGGCGTCATGAGCGGGACGGGCACCGCGGCGAGACGACCGTTGGAGGACGTCCGCATCATCGCCGTCGAGCAGTACGGTGCCGGCCCCTGGGGCTCGCTGCACCTGGCCGACCTGGGCGCTGAGGTCGTGAAGATCGAGGACCCGACCGTCCGCGGCGACGTGGGGCGCTACGTGCCGCCGTACGCCGAGGACGAGGACTCGCTGTTCTTCGAGGCGTTCAACCGCAACAAGCGCAGCTTGTCCCTGGATCTGTCGAGCCCGGCCGGGCGCACGGTCTTCGAGGACCTCGTGCGCAGCTCTGACGCTGTGTACTCGAACCTGCGTGGTGATGTACCCGCCAAGATCGCCATCAGGTACGACGACCTCAAACACCTCAACCCTGCGATCGTGTGCTGCTCGCTGTCCGGCTTCGGCATGACCGGGCCGCGCAGCAAGCAGCCAGGCTACGACTACATCCTGCAAGGGTTGCTGGGCTGGATGGACCTCACGGGGGAGCCGGACGGACCGCCGACCAAGTCCGGCCTGTCGATGGTCGACTACTCCGCCGGATTCATCGCCGTCATCTCGCTGCTCGCGGCGCTGCACGCCGCTGGTCGCGACGGCGTCGGGATGGACTGTGACGTCTCGTTGTTCGACACAGCGCTGGCGATGCTCAACTATCCGGCGACGTGGCACCTCAACGCCGGCTTCGTGCCGCAGCGCACCCGGCACTCGGCCCATCCGTCCCTGGTGCCGTTCCAGCTCTTCCAGACCAAGGACTCCTGGGTCGTGGCGGGCTGTCCGAAGGAGAAGTTCTGGCAACGCCTGGCAGTGATCGTGGGCCGCCCCGAGTGGGTGCAGGACCCGCGCTTCGCCACGTTCGCCGACCGGGAGCGCAACCGCGACGCTCTGCTGGCCCTGCTCGAGCCCCTCTTCCTCGACAAGACCTCGGCGCAGTGGTTGGAGCAGTTCTACGCAGCGGGCATCCCGTGCGGGCCGGTGAACACCGTCGCCGAGGCGCTGACCGATCCTCATGCGGTGGCGCGTGGGATGATCATCGAGACGGAGCACCCCCGCTACGGCACGTTGCGCCTGCCGGCCACGGCGGTCCGGGCGGGCACGCTGCCGGCCCCGACCCGTCGGGCCCCGCAGCGCAACGAGGACTTCCAGCACGTCGTCAGCGAGCTGATCGGCTACCCGGACGAACGGGTCCGCGAGCTCGTCGAAGCGGGAGCCTTCGGCCCGATGGACGAGGTGCCCAACATCCCGGCACAGTACCTACGCCCTGCCGGCTCATGACCGCGGCCGAACAGCTCTGCGGGTGGGGGATGTCGCTGCAGCCAGAGGGCATCCCGGAGTCGGTGCGGCACAGTGCCGTACGCCACCTCCTCGACGGGCTCGGGACCGCGATCGCGGCCCGCCGCGACCACGTCGTCGACCCGGCCGTCGTCGTCGCAACCGCGCTGGGTGGACCCCCAGAGGCGACGGTGCTCGGGTCCCGGGGCAAGGTCTCGGCGCCGGCTGCCGCGTTCGCCAACGGTGCGCTCGTGCACGGCCTCGACTTCGATGACACCCACGCCGGTGGCCTGGTGCACGCGACAGCGGCCGTGCTGCCGGCAGCGCTCGCCGTCGGTGAGCAGCAGGGCGCGTCCGGTTCGGACGTACTGGCCGCCGCAGTGGTCGGCTACGAGATCGTCTGTCGGATCGCGATGGCCAGCCCCCACGGATTCCACGCCCGAGGGCTGCACGCCACCGGTGTCGCCGGAGTCTTCAGCGCAGCGGCTGTGACTGCGCGACTGCTCGGGTTCAACGCCGCCACCGCAGCCCAGGCGTTCGGCATCGCCGGTTCCAGCTCCGCAGGCCTGCTGGAGTTCCTCTCCACCGGCGCCTCCACCAAGCAGCTGCACCCGGGCTCCGCGTCGCTGAACGGCATCCTTGCGGCGCGGCTGGCGGCGGCCGGAGCCACGGGTCCGGTGACGGTGCTGGAGGGCCCGCACGGCATCTACGCGACGATGTCGGCCCGCCCCGTCGACCTCGCTGCCATCACCGTCGGGCTCGGCCATTCGTGGGAGCTCACCCGTATCACGATCAAGCCGTACCCGTCCTGCCAGCTCATGCACGTCTCGCTCGATGCCGCCGTCGCGGCGGCCGCGAGCGAGCGGTTCGCCGCGAGCGATGTGGACGAGGTGGTCGTGCACGTGCATCCGGACTCCGCCGACGTGGTGTGCGAACCCGCCGAGACCAAGATCCGTCCGCGCACGACCTATGACGCGAAGTTCTCCCTGCCGTGGAGCGTGGCGGCCCTGCTGACCGACGGCAGC
>JBDTDW010000075.1:0-14884 GCA_039922855.1 Candidatus Nanopelagicales bacterium
ACCCTCGCCGCCGGTGGCGACCTGCTCTTCTGTGGGCACCACTTCCGCGAGCACGAGACTCGGCTACGTCCCCTCGCACTGCGGATCCATGACGAGACCGATCGGCTGGCCGCGACCACCGCGATCATCGAGAGCTGACCTCAAGGCGCAAGCAGAGGAACCCCCGGACCATTGGTCCGGGGGTTCCTCTGTTGCCGTCGGCGGGCTCGCCGGCCTGCACCTCGCAGCGTCAGTCCAGGTAGTCCCGGAGGACCTGTGAGCGGGAGGGGTGGCGCAGCTTGCTCATCGTCTTGGACTCGATCTGGCGGATCCGCTCCCGGGTGACCCCGTAGACCTTCCCGATCTCGTCGAGGGTCTTGGGCTGGCCGTCGGTGAGACCGAACCGCATCTTGACGACGCCGGCTTCACGCTCGGAGAGCGTGTCGAGGACGGAGTCGAGCTGTTCCTGCAGCAGCGTGAACGAGACGGCGTCGGCCGGCACGATCGCTTCGGAGTCCTCGATGAGGTCGCCGAACTCGCTGTCGCCGTCCTCACCGAGCGGGGTGTGCAGCGAGATCGGCTCGCGGCCGTACTTCTGGACCTCGACGACCTTCTCCGGAGTCATGTCCAGCTCCTTGGCCAGCTCCTCCGGAGTCGGCTCGCGGCCCAGGTCCTGCAGCATCTGACGCTGCACCCGCGCAAGCTTGTTGATCACCTCGACCATGTGCACGGGGATCCGGATGGTGCGGGCCTGGTCGGCCATCGCCCGGGTGATGGCCTGTCGGATCCACCAGGTCGCGTACGTGGAGAACTTGTAGCCCTTGGTGTAGTCGAACTTCTCGACGGCCCGGATCAGGCCGAGGTTGCCCTCCTGGATCAGGTCCAGGAACAGCATCCCGCGACCGGTGTAGCGCTTGGCGAGGGAGACCACCAGGCGCAGGTTGGCCTCGAGCAGGTGGTTCTTGGCACGCCGGCCGTCCTCCGAGATCCATTCGAAGTCGCCGCGGGTGAGCTTGTCCATCTTGATGCCGCCGTTGAGCTTCTCCTCGGCGAACAGGCCGGCCTCGATGCGCTTGGCCAGCTCGACCTCCTGCTCGGCATTGAGCAGGGGCACCTTCCCGATCTGCTTCAGGTAGTCCTTGACGGGGTCCGCGGTCGCCCCAGCCACAGTGACCTGCTGGACCGGCTCGTCGGTCTCGTCGACGTCGGAGATCGTGAAGGACTCGTCCTCCACGTCCTTGCTGTCCCCGTCCTTGCTCTCCTCGTCACCACCCGCCCCCTCGACGCCGGCTCCGTCCTTGGCCGCCTCGAGCGCGGTCTGCAGCGTCGCGGCGGCGGACGGGTCGAGCGGCTCCCCGGAGTCGGACACCACGACCGCGTCGACCATGACGATCGTCTCGACCTCGATCGTGGCCTCGGTGACCTTTCCCGTCTTGGGAGCGCCCGCCTTGCCGGGCGCCTTGACGCCGTTCACCGCCTTCTTGGCCGCGGTTGCCGGCGCCTTCTTCACCGCAGGCGCCTTGGCCTCGGTCTTCGCCACCGTCTTGGCGGGAACCTTCTTGGCCGTAGCCACCTTCGCTGCAGGGGACGCGGACTTGGCCACCGTCTTCTTCACGGCCGTCTTGGCAGGGCTCGCGGCGGTCTTCTTCGCAGCAGGGGCGGCGGTCTTGGTCGGCTTGGACGGCACGAACACAACCTCTCGGTCGAACGATTTCGGTGAAGCGTCGTCCCGTGGGCGTGCCAGGGGAGGCGGTGCGCAAGGAGGCGCATCGACAGAACATTCTGACACGGCCCCGGCATTCCCCCGACCGCAGCCGGACAACGACGCGAGAGGAAGGCGCTTCGCCCGCGGTGACGGGCCGGCCCCGGTGGGCTCAGGGAGCCTTGACCGCCAGCACAGGGCAGGGCGCGTCGAGCAGGATCTGCTGGGAGTTGCTGCCCAGGATGAGCTTGCCGACCGGGCTGCGCTTGCGCAGGCCGATCACGATGAGGCGAGCCTGTGTCTCGGTCGCGACGTCGACCAGGTCTTCTGCGACCTCGTTGCCGCGTACCAGGGCACGCACATCGAAGCTCAGCCCGCTGCCCTCGAGCCTTTGACGTACCCCGTTCAGACGGTCGTCGAGCTGACGCGCCTGCACCGCGCCCAGGGCCGTCCCACCGCGATGGGAGGTCACCACCAGAAGCGGAGCGGAGCGAAGGGTCGCCTCGGCCACAGCGGCATCGAGCGCTGCCTGGCCCTCCGGGGACTCCACGTATCCGACCAGGATCGGGTTATCGGACATGAGTGGCTCCTCGTAGGCTCGATGGCGGTCGGTCGGCCAGAACCTAGCCCAGCGGCACCGCCGCGAGAGGGACAGCGGCTCAAGTCGTCGAGCGCGAGGGTCGATCCGTGTCGTGTGAGCACCCTCGCACCTTCCACTGGCACGTCCCTGACCGATGCGCTGGAGCGGACCCGTCACACCAGGACGCTGGTGGAGGAACTGATCTCCCACCCCGAACAGCTCGGCCCGGACTTCACCCCGATCCGCAGGATCGATGAAGTGGACGCAGTCTTGACGCGTGCCCCGCTGCTGGGGTGGAAGGCCACCGGCCGCGGCCGGGCCGGGACCCCCGTGGGCGACACGCTGGCGTTGCTGGACGAGGCCAGGCGGCTCGGACTCGTGGAGCGGCTGGACTGGTCCTTTCGGTGCCACGCATTCGACCTTGCCACCCAAGCCGGCCTGCAGGGCGAGCTGCACCTGACCCCTGAGCCGGAGACGTTCGGTGCACCGTGCCCGCCTCGGCTGGCCGTCTCCTTCCTGCGAGGGCGCCGGGCACTGGCCGTGTGCGCGGAGCTGCACGAGGACTCGTTCGTCGACGAGCGCCGGCTCCGTGTGGCGGTGGACCAGATGCGCGAGTGGGGCTGGCAGTTCGTCTACGCGGACCTGGCGGGAACCTCCGCCGAGAGATCCGCGCTGGAGCTCATGGAGTCGATCCGGCCGGCGTACGTCCAGGTGAACCTTGCCTCTGCGTACCGCTCGGCCGCGTTGGTGCAGGGCGCCTCCCGGATCGGTGCCACCCTTCTGGGCGTCGGTGTCGACTCGGCGGCGGCCCTCGCGCAGGCCCGAGATCTGGGCATCCGGTGGGCCCGCGGTGCCCTGCTCGGTCAGTCCGTCTCCTCCTTGTAGGACCACCTGCCACGCCGGGCCCCGACCGGACCGCCGTCCCAATGGCTGACAGGAGGAAGGGAACGCATCGCCTCCTGCATCCGCGCCGGTCCGACGCCGCCGGCGAGGCAGCGTGCCAGCAGGGTGGCCAGGGAGTAGTCCGGGTCGTCCTCCCGGGCCCGGTCCAGCGCCACCCAGGCCAGCGCCCCGTCACCGTGCAGGTAGGCGCACAGCGCCAAGCTCGTGGCCACCGGGGCCAGCAGACCTGCCGGGGCCCGGCGCACAACCGGCGTGAGCTGATCGACGACCTCCACGAGCTCGTCGCGCCGGGCGGCCTCGGCCAGGACCAGGTCTCGAACGCAAACCTGGGACAGCGCGACCAGCAGGAGTGCCTGCTGCGCCACCGTCAGTGCGAGCGCCGGCACTGTCGCTGCGCCGGCGGCCAGCACGCTGGCCGACTGACGGGCCAGGTCCGCGCGCCACGCACACCGTGCCCGATCCGCGCCGGGCCGGGACGGATCGGGGCCCAGCGCGACGCGGGTAGCACGCTCGAGTTCGCAGACCCCGGCCAGGACGCCGGCACGTTCGGGATCAGCGGACCCCGCCGGGCTCAGGGACCTGACAAGTTCGGCGCGGCTGGGCAGGGCCGATCGCCCATTGCTGACGAACGCGAAGCCTACTCGCGTGGTGGCCGACGACTCGGTGAGCCGGCCCTGCGGTGAGCAGCATCCGTCGTCGCGGCACAGGTAGGACCAGTACCGCGCCTCGCCCTCACCGTCCGCGACGACGCAGAGCGCTTCCACGACCTCGAAATCTGCCGCCACGAGCTGGACCCTGAGACCGTCGACCAGGCCCGAGCAGGGCAGCGCGAGCGCGACCCCGTCCAGATCGGGCGGCTGCTCCGGGTAGATCAGCACACTGACACGTTCTGCCTCGGCGTAGCGCAGCGCACGGATGATCGGCACCGAGTAGGAGATGAGCTCCTGATCGGGAATCGGGTCCATCGGCAGGTCGACCCTCATCGTGACGCAGACCCGCTGCCGTCCGGGCCCGGCCGTCGCGACGACCACGAGGCTGCACTCCGGACGGAAGCCGATCAGATACGGCACCGCGACCGCCAGATCCTGCGGACCGCGGATCCGCACCACTTCGGCGGCGTCCGGACCTGCGGACGAGCGGGCATCGGCGGCGCCATGGGCGCGAGGAGGTGTCGGCATTGGCCCACGGTGACGGAGGGGACCATCACGACGGCTCCCCCGCCGCCCTGCGCTGTGGAGAACTCACCAGGCCCAGCGGCTGTGGACGACTGGTTGCGACGTTACGGAAGCCCTCAGATCATCCCGATGACGGCTCGTCGTCCTTGCAGCACATGAGATGCCAGGTGATCGGAGGCCCCCTGTGCCACAGCTTCCAGATCGACCTCGACGCCAGCGGCGGACAGCGCCCGGCGGGCCCAGGCCTGCGGCGGCAGGCTGGCCAGCAGCCGGGAGTCCAGGTGCCGAAGCGCAAGCACCAAGGTGAGCGCGTCCTCGGGCGGGCGGACGTCGTACTGCAGCGTCTCGGCGTACGCGTCCTGGTCCCACGCGCTCAGTGACGGCAGGTCCTCGACGAGGATCCGGCGCAGGACCCGAGAGTGCACCAGCTCGTAGTCCGCGAGGTGGTGCACGATCTGCGCGACCGACCACGCGTCGGGGGCCGGGGCTCGGTCCAGCACCGAGCCGGCGGCCGCGTCGGTGTAGACCTGCACCAGCGCCTCGACGTGGTCGGTGTAGTCCGCCAGCACCCGGATCCGGGCGTCGTCCGCGAAGATCTGGACAGGCGGCTGCTCCACCGCTGCACCGTATACGGTCGCACCATGGCAGAGCCCGTCTACGCCCCGGTGATCGTGACGGCCAAGGCGATGTTCCGGGCCCTCGGCCTCAAGATCGACGTCCGCGGGGCTGCGAACGTGCCGCCCACCGGCGGCGCCGTCCTGGCCAGCAACCACATCAGCTACCTGGACTTCATCTTCGCTGGCATGGGCGCCAACCCCGCGGGTCGCTACGTTCGGTTCATGGCCAAGGACACCGTGTGGGAGCACAAGATCGCCGGCCCTCTCATGCGCGGCATGAAGCACATACCTGTCGATCGCGCGGCGGGAGCGGCATCCCTGGCGGCCGGTCTGGATTCGGTCCGGCGCGGCGAAGTCGTCGGCGTCTTCCCGGAGGCGACCATCTCGCAGAGCTTCGAGCTCAAGGGCTTCAAGAACGGTGCTGCCCGGATGGCTGCCGAGGCCGACGTCCCGCTGATCCCCCTGGTCCTGTGGGGGACGCAGCGGATGATGACGAAGGGCCGACCCCGCGACTTCTCGCGCGGCAAGGCAGTCCTGATCACGGTCGGGGAGCCATTGCACCCGAGACGTACGGACGATGTCAGCACCGTCACCGCGGAGTTGCACGCTCGCATGGCGGCCCTGCTCGAGGACGCCGTGACCCGCTATCCGCAGCAGCCGGCCGACGCCGACGACCGGTGGTGGTTGCCCGCCAGGTTCGGTGGCACGGCCCCGACTCTTGCCGAGGCCGCCGCACTGGAAGTCGCCGAACGCCGTGCCAGGGCCGCGAAGTCGCGCCCCGTCAGCACTTGACCTACCCCGGTCGTGGGACCCTGGATTCGCTGCGTCACTATGAACCATGCGTTTGGATCATCTCTCGTACGCCGTGTCCCACCCCGAGCTCGCTGACACGGTGCAGCGGTTGGGATGTCAGCTCGGGGGCACCTTCGTCGACGGGGGTCGGCACCCGGCGTTCGGCACGCAGAACTTCATCCTCCCCCTGACCGGCGGCACCTACCTCGAGGTGGTCGCGGCGCTGGACCACCCGGCGGCCGAGAAGGCACCCTTCGGACAGGCGGTCCGACGGCAGGCCGAACGCGGTGGTGGCTGGCTGGCGTGGGTGGTATCGGTCCAGGACATCGCGCCGATCGAGATCCGCCTGGGTCGCCCTTCCGTGCCGGGCCAACGGATCAAACCCGACGGCGACGTGCTGACGTGGCACCAGATCGGGATCTCGGACCTGCTCCGGGACGCGTCCCTTCCGTACTTCACGCAGTGGACCAGCCCGGCGGCCCAGCACCCGTCCACGGTGGCACCCGCTGTCGTGACTTTGCTGGGCTGGGACATCTGCGGCGACTCCGACACGATCAACGCCTGGCTCGGGGCGCCGCTGGAGGCCCTGCCCGACGGCGCCAGGCTGCGCTGGGTCGATAGCGAGGAGGCCGGACTCGTCGCCGCGGAGTTCCGCAACCCCAACGGTCAGGTCGTACGCATCGACTGACGGCTCGACCCCCGAGCTGGTAGCCGAGCAGCCTCACCAGCCGTTGAAGACCGGTCGGCCCTCGGCGTAGCCCGACGAGCTCTGCACCCCGATCACCGCGCGCTCGGTGAACTCGGACAAGGTGGCGGCACCGGCGTACGCGCAGGCGGAGCGAACACCGGCCACGATCGAGTCGATCACGTCCTCGACACCGGGCTGCTCCGGATCGAGGTACACCCGTCCGGTCGAGATGCCTTCTTCGAACAAGGCCTTCCGGGCCCGGTCGAACGAACTCTCTGCGCTGGTGCGCTGCGCGACCGCACGGGCCGACGCCATCCCGAAGCTGTCCTTGTACGGCCTGCCGTCAGGGTCCTGACGAAGGTCGCCCGGCGACTCGTACGTGCCGGCGAACCAGGACCCGATCATCACCGCCGATGCCCCGGCCGCGAGCGCGAGCGCGACATCGCGGGGGTGGCGCACACCACCGTCGGCCCATACGTGCTTGCCCAGCCCGGCCGCCACGGCGGCGCACTCGACCACTGCGGAGAACTGCGGGCGCCCGACACCGGTCATCATCCTCGTGGTGCACATCGCGCCCGGCCCGACGCCGACCTTGACGATGTCTGCGCCGGCAGCCACGAGGTCACGGACACCGTCGCCCGACACGACGTTCCCGGCCACGACCGGCGTACGCGGAGAAACAGCTCGTACGCTCTGCAGAGCGTCGATCATGCGCTGCTGATGGCCATGGGCGGTGTCCAGCACCAGGACGTCGACGCCGGCGGCGAGCAGCGTGCCGGCCTTTGAGGCGACGTCGCCGTTGATACCCACGGCCGCCGCTACGCGCAGCCGGCCGGACTCGTCCACCGCCGGTTCGTACAACGTCGATCGCAGCGCCATCGTCCGGGTCAGGATGCCGACGAGCCGCCCGTCCGCGCCGACCACGGCAGCCAGACGTCGGTGCGCGGCGTCGAGCAGCTCGAACGCGTGGCGCGGGTCGATTGATTCCGGCAGCGAGAGCACCGGCGCCGACATCACTTGGTACAGCTGGGCGAACCGGTCGGCGCCAGCGCAGTCGTTCGCCGTGACGACGCCGACAGGCACGTCGTCCTCGACGACGATCACGGCTCCGTGAGCTCGCTTGGGCAGCAGGGTCAGCGCATCGCTCACCGGACTGTGCGGGCTCAGGGTCAGCGCGGTGTCGTGGACCAGATGCCGGGACTTGACCCACTGGACCACGTCGGCGACCACGTCACCGGGAAGGTCCTGCGGCAGCACGACAAGACCCCCACGGCGGGTGACGGTCTCGGCCATACGACGGCCGGCAACCGCAGTCATGTTCGCCACGACCAGCGGGATCATCGCCCCGGTCTGGTCCGTCGTACGCAGGTCGACGTCGAACCTCGAGGAGACGCTGGAGCGGGACGGCACCATGAAGACGTCGTCGTACGTCAGCTCGAAGGACGGGCTCGCACCGAGGAAACGCACGCTCATGAGGATCTCACGCCACCGATGTCGCGGGACCCGGGGTCGCGTCCGGTCAGAATCAGCTAGAACCGGTCGACCAGTCGAAGGTTGAGGGCAAGTGACTGACCGATCAGCAGGGCGAACAACAAGGTGCCGACCCCGACAGTGCCGCCGAGCAGCCAGCCGGCGACGAGCACTGTCACCTCGATGCACAGCCGGATCCGCCCCACCGGCCATCCGGTGCGCCAGTGCACACCGGTCATCCAGCCGTCCCGAGGTCCTGGGCCGTGCCCCGCCGTGAGGTAGAACCCGCTACCGAGCCCGATCAGGGCGATGCCCACCAGCGCGAACGCCAGGCGCACCGCGTAACCATTTGGCTCGGGCAGCCAGGTGTACATCACCTCGAGCGCGACCGCGATCACGACGATGTTGAGCACCGTGCCGAGACCGGGCCGCTGCCGCAGCGGCAACCACAGCAGCAGCACCACGAAGCTGATCGCGAATGTCGACCACCCGATGGCCCACCCGGTCCGCAGGCTGACGCCCTGGGCCAGCACGGTCCACGGGGTCGCGCCGAGACGCGCCGCGAGCAGGAACGCCTCACCCGTCCCGAAGAGCCACAGGCCGAAGACGAGGGCCACGAGGGAGCCCGCGGTCGGGCGCCACACCTGCCCGGCGGTCCAGCGGGTGCTGGGGATCGAGGTCGAGCCTCGCAACAGCGCCAGCAACCGCTCGCGCCTTGGGGGCGCACCGGCCACGGACGACATGGCGGGCAGTCTGACAGTTGGCGCAATCCCGCAACGCGCCGGTCAGGTAGTGGGCCACCCTGACACCGTTTGGCCGCTCTGCTCGGTGTCGTCCTGCGCTGGCGACCCGACCTCCGGGTCCGGCGATGATTCCGGCGAAGGGCCGGGGTTCTGCCGTGACCTCACACCGCGCAGCAACCCGTCGTAGGAGTGCTCGTCGAGGTCTGGCCAGTCGAACTGGTCACGCAGGTCTGCCAGGTGCACCTGATAGGTGTGGGAGTCGACGTAGTTGACGTGCCGAGGCGAGTCGATGTACTTCCAGCCACCACGCAGGTCCGGCGTAGCTGTGTGCTTCCTGCGGCGCCAGTCAGCGTCCTTGCTGCCAGTCTCGCGCATGTGGATATCCATCACCACCGCCTGCGCCATCTCGTCGAACCGCTTGTACGCAGCATCGGCGAACTCGACGAGCCCGACGAGGTAAAGGCTGTCGAGGGTGCGGTGGAACACGTTCAGGTAGAGCTGTGGGTGGCCACGGTCCCAGTCGAAGAGGTCACCAGGCAGGAACGGCAACAGGTTCACGTAACCGGTGGCCAGCAGCACGAGGTCGACGTCCGCGCGCGACCCGTCCGTGAAGACGGCGCCGTCGGCCGTCAGGTGGTCGACGTCGGGCTTGGCGACCAGGTCTCCGTGGGCGAGGTGGTGCAGCACTTGCGTATTCATGATCGGGTGGCTCTGCAGCAGCTCGTGGTCCGGAGGTGGCAGACCGAACCGCGTCAGATCGCCCACGAGGTGGTCGAGCAGCTCGGTCGGGTCCCCGGAGAGCGACACCCCGCGCGGTGGGTCGAGGTAGCCGGTGAGCAGCGCATCGGTCGGCAGACCGAAAAGGTGCTTGGGGATGTATCGGTATCCGCGCCGGACCGACAAGAACGCCGCGTCGGCGGCGCGCGCGGCGTCGCACACGATGTCGACCCCGGAATTCCCTGCACCAACGACGAGCACGCGGTGGCCCACGAGCTCGGCCGGCCCGTCATAGGTCTGGGAGTGGCGCACCTCGCCGACGAAGCCCTCCTGCCCGGCAAGGACGGGGACGTTCGGGTGCCAGGTCACCCCGGGGGCGGCGATGACGCCGTCGTACTCGAGGTTCTCCCCGGTCGACAGCGACACGACCCACCGGTTGCCCGGCAGAGGTTCCACGTGCTCGACCCCGACGCCGAGCGTGACGTGCTCGGCGAGCCCGTAGCGGGCGGCGAATGCCCGGATGTAGTCACGGACCTGTTTCCACGTCGGGTAGTCAGGCAGTTCGTCCGGCATGGGGTATCCGTAGAAGCCGCTGATGAACTTGCTCGAGATGAAGTGCGCGCTGGTGTAGACGGGGCTGCCGGGGTTGTCCCTGTCCCAGATCCCACCGATCGCCGCGTGCCGTTCGTACCAGTCGAAGGGGACGCCCTCATTGAGCAGTGCGCGAGCCATCACGAGCCCTGCCGGGCCGGCGCCGATCAGACAATACTTGCGGGAGTATGTGATCCCCGTCTGACGAGCCGACGTACGGGACGTGCGCCGCAGCGAGCTCTCTGCGAGCCGGTGGTAGCGGACCGGACTCCTGACGCGCAGGTGCCGGGCCACAAGGACCCCGGCGAGCACCGCAACGAGGAACAGCAGGGGGACGAGGTTGACAAAGATGTCGGTGGACCCCGTCAGCAGGTCGTAGTGGATCGCGGCGAGCACGAAGCCGGTGGTCAGCCCCAGGAACCCGATGAGCGGGGCCATCACACATCGCCACCAGGAGCGGTCCGGGCGGCGCCAGAAGTATGCGATCACGGCCAGCGCCGCGGCTGCCTGCAGCAAGACGATGCCCAGCGTCCCGAGACCGATCAGGGCAGCGGCGAAGACGGTGTACGGGTCGGCGTCGGCGACGGCGAACGCCACGAGGGCGACTCCGCACGCCACGGATACCGCGATCGAGCCGCGGTGCGGGCTGAAGTGCTGCGGGTGGTACCGGCCGAAGGCCCCCGGGAGCACTCCCTCGCGCCCAAGCGCGAACACGTATCGGCTCGCCACGTTGTGCACCGCCAGCAGGGCGGCCAGCACTGAAGTGCACAAGAACACGGCCATGACGTCCTGCAGCCACACGCCGGCGTACTTCTCGGCCAGGTCGAAGACGAGGTTGCCGAGCTTGTCTGGGTTCATCGAGCGCGCCAGGTCAGCACCGCCGGCACCGACGATGAACCACGTCGTCAGGACGTAGAACACCCCGATGGACAAGACGCTGATGTACGTGGAGCGGGGCACGCTGCGCTCGGGGTGGTGAGTCTCCTCGCCATAGAGCGCGCTCGCCTCGAAGCCTACGAAGCTGGTGAACGCGAACATCATCCCGATGCCGAACCCGGGCACCAGGAACGTGGAGGGGGCGAAACTGGACCACGGCAGCGCGGCCGCGCCGAGGGAGTGCCCCACCGACAGGTCAAAGACCAGCAGGATCGCGAACTCCGCGACCATCAACGTGCCGAGGATCTTGGCCGACAGGTCAGCGGAACGGTAACCGAGCAGGGCAACGACGAGCAGCGCGACTCCGGACCATGCCTGCCAGGGCGTGTGAACGCCTGCGCCGATCAGCACGAGCTGGGTGAAGTAGCCGAACGCTGCGACGAGTCCGGCGCTCAGAGCGGTGTAGGACAGGACCGCCACGTAGCCCGCGCTCACCCCGCTGGGCTTGCCGAGCCCGCGGGCGATATAGGTGTAGAACGCTCCGGTGTTCACCACTCGTCGGCTCATCGCGCTGTAGCCGACCGAGAAGCACAACAGGACGACCGTCGCGATCGCGAAAGCCATCGGCAGCCCGTTGCCGTTGCCTCGCAGCAGGCCCAGCGGCACGTTGCCGACCATGGCCGCCAACGGTGCCGCCGCGGCGATGACCAGGAACACAACCCGTCGGGTGGACAGGGTGCGACGTTGCTCGGCGCGCTCCGCAGCCGTGACGAGCGTGGGTGCCGCGCCTGACATCGGCCCTCCCTCCCTCGTGCACGAACGGCCGGTCTGGGCACATTCTGCCTGGTCGCGAGGTGATCGGACCGGCGGACAGAGAACCGGCGGTTGCCCAGGCCGTCAGCCCAGCGCGGCGATCGCGCGCAGAATACGGGTGGAGCTGACCGGATGCGCGGTGCCGAGTCCCTGAGCGAACAGGCTCACCCGCAGCTCCTCGATCATCGAGCCCAACGCCTCGGACGACACCCCGGGATACGCCTTCCTGGCCTCGTCCACCGCCCGCTGCACCTGCGCGACCTCGGCGGCCCTGGCGCGATCGCGGTCCAGGTCCGCCGGTGCTTTGTCAAGGCGCACATCCACCGCCCGCAGGTAGCGCACGAGGTGGGGAAGCCGTCGTACCCCGGCCCGGCTGACGAAGCCGTCGCCCACCAGAGCATCGAGCTGGGCATTCACGTCGACCACCAGAGCTGACAACGGCTTGGCGGTCATGGTGGACAGCCGGGACCGTACCTGCCACGCCAGGGTCAGCACGTCGGCAAGGACCTGCACCGCACGCAGCGTCTCCCCGACCAGGTCGCGGCGCACCACCTGGACCAGCGCGTCGAACTCAGCGGGCTGGTACGGAGCCGGACCGGTGTCGACCTCGATGGCCGCGACCGACATCACCACGACGTCGGCGAGCGTCGCGGGGACGCTGGGGTACGGCGTGTGCCCCAGCGCCAGCTTCTGGTGGGTGGACAGCGCGCCCACGACGGCCTTCACCGGCGTCGGGACGGCCAGCAGCAGGAGCCGGCGTACGCCCAGCGTCATGGCCTCGGACTGTTGCATGACGGTCGGCAGCACAACGATGTCGACGTGGTCAACGCGGTCCACGAGGGCCGGGTACCCGGTGAGCATCAGGTCACCGACCATCTCGTGCACCTGCTGCGGGAGCCCATCGGGTGGGAAGGCGACAAGTCCGGTCTGCGCCAACCCCGGCACCGCCGCGGCGAGCGTGCGCTGCACCTGCGGGGCGAGGTCACGTCGCAGCAGGTCCAGGTCGTTGCCACGCCCCAGCTCGACCCCGTCCTCGCCGACGACGCGGAAGGTGACCACCAGGTGGGTCGGCAAGCTGGCGGTGTCGAACGCTGTGGGTGTCACCGCGAACCCGGCTCGTCGGGTCAGCGCCGCAGCCAGCTCCTCGGCCAGCGGGCGAGCCCCCGACAGCTCGGACAGCACCGCCCGCACCGTGTCGGGCACGGGAACGAAATGCTTGCGCAGGTCCTTGGGAAGGGACCGGACCAGTGCGGTCACGACCTCCTCCCGCCGCCCCGGGACCTGGCGCAGGAATTCCTCGGTGCGAAGCCGGTGCAGCAACGCCACGGGCACATCGATCGTGACCCCGTCGTCGGAGGCACCCGGGTCGAACGCGTACGCCAACGGCAGGTCCGGCAGCGAGTCGTCCCCGAACGACCACACCCGCGGGAACCGGTCGTCGGGCTCGGACTCGTCGCCGCTGACCAGGAGCTCGCGCGGCATCGTGAGAAGGTCCGGCATCTCGCGACGCTTCGCCTTCCACCAGTGGTCGAAGACCCGCCCGGACACGATGTCGGCCGGGATGCGCTCGTCGTAGAAGTCGACGAGCACCTGGTCGTCGGCGAGCAGGTCGCGACGGCGGACCCGGTCCTCGAGCTCGCCGAGCTCTGCCACCAGGGCTGCGTTGGCACGCAGGAAGCCGTGGTGGGCGTCCCACTCCCCCTGCACGAGCGCATGACGGATGAACAGCTCGCGTGAGAGCTCGGGGTCGATCCGCCCGTACGGCACAGTCCGCCCCACCACCAGCGGGACGCCGTAGAGCGTCACGCGTTCGGTCGCGAGCGTCGCCGCGCGCTTCTTGGACCACCGAGGGTCGCTGTACGTGCGTGCGACAAGGTCACCGGCCACTGTCTCGACCCACGCCGGGTCGATGCGCGCGGCGACACGAGCGAACAGCCGGGAGGTCTCCACGATCTCGGCCGCCATCACGAACGAGGGTGGGCGCCTGGACAGGGCCGACCCCGGGTGGATCGCGAAACGGGCGCCACGAGCGCCGAGGTAGTCGCGGCGGTCGTTGTCGTACGTCCCGATGTGCGAGAGCAGGCCCGCGAGCAGTGCGCTGTGCAGCCGCGCCGGCTCCCCCGGCGCCGACGACACCGCGATCCCCATGTCCTTGCATGCCCGGCGCAGCTGGGACTGCACATCCTGCCATTCCCGTACCCGCAGGTAGTTCAGCAGCTCGCGTCGGCACATCCTCCGGAACTGGTTAGCGGACAGTGCCTTCTGTTGCTCTTGTACGTACTCCCACAACTTCAGGAGCGACGCGAAGTCGCTCGTGGGGTCCTTGAACCTGGCGTGCAGCTGGTCGGCCTGCGTCTGCTTGTCGGCGGGGCGCTCGCGGGGGTCCTGGATTGACAACGCAGCCGCCACCACGAGAACCTCGGCGACGCACCCCTGCTCGTCCGCCTCGAGCACCATGCGCCCGAGCCGCGGATCCAGCGGCAGCTGGACCAGCCGTCGTCCGACGGGTGTGAGCCGCTGCTGCTCACCGGCAGGCACCTCGTGCACCGCGCCGAGCTCACGCAGCAGGTCCACGCCGTCGCGGACCAGACGTCGGTCCGGAGCCTCCACGAAAGGGAACGCGACGATGTCGCCGAGTCCGAGCGCCGTCATGGTGAGGATGACCGAGGCAAGGTTCGTGCGCAGGATCTCCGGCTCGGTGAACGGTGGACGCGCCAGATAGTCGTCCTGCTCGTACAGCCGGATCGCGATCCCGTCCGCCACTCGGCCGCAGCGACCGGCACGCTGGTCGGCGGAGGCCTGCGACACGCGCTCGATCGGTAGGCGCTGCACCTTGGTGCGGTGGCTGTAGCGGGAGATCCGAGCCGTCCCGGGATCCACGACGAACCGGATTCCTGGCACGGTCAGAGACGTCTCTGCGACGTTCGTGGCCAGAACGACCCGTCGCCCCGGGTGCGACTCGAACACCTTGTGCTGAGCGGCGCTGGAGAGCCGGGCGAACAGCGGCAGGATCTCGGTGTCGGCCAGGTTGGCAACGGCCAGCGCGTCCGCCGTGTCGCGGATCTCGCGCTCACCTGACAAGAACACCAGGACGTCGCCGCTGCTGCCCGCGAGCAGCTCGTGGACCGCGTCGACAACGGCCTGAACCTGATCGCGGTCGTCGCCCTCGTCGATCCCATACGGCCGGTACCGGATCTGCACGGGGTACGTACGACCGCTCACCTCTACGACAGGTGCC
>JBDTDW010000076.1:0-5323 GCA_039922855.1 Candidatus Nanopelagicales bacterium
TCGTGCTGCCACGCGCGGCCATCTCCGACCCTCCGGTCCCGGCCGGTGCGAACATCCCCGGCATCGCGCCGGCAGTGACATCGAACGCGGCCTTCTACCGCGTCGACACTGCCTTGTACCTCCCGCAGGTGGACACGACCGGGTACACGCTGAGCCTCGGTGGGTTGGTCGCCAAACCCCTGTCCTGGTCGTACGCACAGCTCATGGCGATGCCGCAGGTCGAACGCACCGTGACACTGACCTGCGTGAGCAACGGTGTCGGTGGGGACCTGGTCAGCAACGCCCGCTGGCAGGGTGTGCCGCTGCGGGCGCTGCTCGACCTCGCCGGCGGCCCCACCAGCACCGCTGAACAGGTGCTTGGCCATTCCGTGGACGGTTTCACCGCGGGCTTCCCGCTGGAGCTTGCCCTGGACGGTCGTGAACCGTTCGTCGCGTTCGCGATGAACGGGCAGCCATTGCCGGTCGAGCACGGGTTCCCGGCCCGTCTGATCGTGCCCGGGCTGTACGGCTACGTCTCGGCCACGAAGTGGCTCACGAACATCACGCTGACCACGCTGGACGATGTCGGCTACTGGGCGGGACTGGGGTGGTCCGCGGACGGCCGGATCGTCGCTGCGTCACGGATAGATCGGCCGAACAACGACGACACCGTGCCAGCGGGCACCGTGGTGGTGGCGGGCCGGGCTTGGCACCAGCACGTCGGGGTGGGCGCCGTACAGGTGCAGGTCGACTCCGGCCCCTGGCAGGACGCGACCCTCGCTGATGGCATGGGCACCAACGCATGGCGGCTCTGGTCGTACCGCTGGGCCGCGGTCAGCGGGCAGCACCAGCTCAAGGTGCGGATGATCGACCCGGACGGCTCGGTCCAGTCGAGCCTGGTCCGGTCGGTGTTCCCCGGCGCGTCGTCCGGGTTGGACACCATCGCTGTCACCGTCGCCTGAGCAGCGGCCCACTCACACGGCGGTGTACGCGGGTACCGGCCCCTCGCTTGCGACGAGCAGGCCGCGGGTCGCCAGCTGACGTAGGTGGGCCAGCGTCTCGCTGACGGCGAAGATGCGCATGTACCCGTCGTACTGGTCCCATGGTCGTGACCATGTGAGCAGGCCGGCGAGGTCCCAGGGGACACCGCCGGGGTGGGACCGTACCGCGAGCAACAACTCCGCCAGGCGTGCCTCATGGTGAGCGGTGAGCTGGTCGACGCGGGCCCGAAGACCACGGAAGCGCCACTCGTGGGCAGGTAGGACCTCGCGCACGTCCAAAGAGCGGATGTCTTGCAGTGCAGCGAGATAGTCGCCAAGGGGGTCAGCGCCCGAGGCCCGGTCCGCGGAGATGTTCGGACTGATCCTGGGCAGCACATGGTCCCCGGAGAACAGCCGGTCGGAGCGCTCGTCCAGGAAGCACAGGTGCCCCGGCGTGTGCCCGGGGGTGTGGATCGCTCGCAGTGTCCAGCCCGGCACGTCCGCTAGCTCGCCCCCGCGCAGCAACCGGTCCGGCAGCGCCATCGTCGTGAACTTGGCGTACTCCTCCGGTGTACCGACGACGGCCTTGGCCTCCTCGGCGCTCGCCCCCAGGGACTGCAGCCACCGCGCCTGCGAGGCAACTGCCAGGTCCGCGTCCCGGAAGTCAGCGCGGCGCAAGACGTCTGCGTCCGCCGGGTGCAGGGCGATCCAGGCGCCGGAGGTCTCGCGCACCCGGCGGCCCAGGCCGATGTGGTCGAAGTGAAGATGGGTGACCAGAACTCCGCGCACCTGCGAGACCGCGGCCCCGATGCCGTCCAGGCCGGCTTGCAGCGCGTCCCAGCCCTCGTCGCTGTCCCACCCGGCGTCCATCAGGGTCAGACCTGCGGGGCCGGCGAACGCGTAGACCGACACGTAGCGCAACGGGTTGTGCGGGATCGGGACCGGAATCGACCAGAGATCCGGCGCCAGCTGTTCCACGGGGGGCAGCAGGCGCTGCATCCATGCGCTGTGCTGGGCGGTTCCGGTGATCTTGATGTCGGCAGGGCCAGGGGTCGTGGGCACGGTGTTGGCAGCGCTGTCGGTCATGCCAGCCTCACCTCGGAGCGGATCCGTTCCAGCGAGGCCTCGCTCATTGGTCCGTCACTCACGGGACTCCCGTTGTTCATGAGGTCAGCTCCAGAGGGTCACGTGGACCGGTGGCCGGAACCGGGACGCCGGGATGCTGCCGTCAGTCCGGTGCATGATGTGCATCGCGTCGGGTGTCGACAGGAACCGCAGGAGCTGGCCGACGACCGGCGTGCGCCGACTCGCCTCGAGGGTGCTGACGTACCAGAGGATGTCGACGGGGGTGCCGACGACCGGCAGGACCACCAGCCGGCCCTCCGCGACATCCGCGGCCACCAGCCGACCCAGCGTTGCCGCCACCCCGTGCCCCTCGGCGGCGGCCGAGCGGACGGCGGCGGTGCTGCTGAAGACCCGCATCCGCCGCTCAGGGACGCGCAGCCGGACCAGCAGACGACCGACGTCGCTGTGCGGATCTGCGCCGACCGGATCGATGAGCCAGTGGCTTCGGGCGAGGGATTCCGGCGCGATCCGGACCGCCGAGCGCAGCGGGTGGTGCGGCCCGGCGACGACCACGAGCTTGTGCCGGGCCAGCGGGACGCTGTCCACGCCGGACAGCCGTGGCCCCAGGGCCACATCGGCCAATCGGTCCTGCAGCAGCACGGGCATCTGGTTGGAGGCAGCGACGTTGATGCTGGTCTGCAGTGCGGCGCTGCGACCCGTGAACGCGTCGAGCAGCGGCGGCGCGACGAACTCGGCGATGGTGCTCGTGGCGACGACCCGAAGCAGGTCAGGTGCCCCGTTGGCCCGTCGGATGGCCGCATCGGCGTCCGCCGCCAGGTTCACCATCTGCGAGGCGATCCCCACCAGGCGCTGACCGCCCGGGGACAGCTCCATGCCCTGCGAGGTCCGCACCAGCAGGGGGTCGCCGAGGTGCTGGCGCAGCGCGGCCAGGGCGCTGGAGACCGCGGGCTCGCTGACCCCGAGGACGGCGGCGGCCTCCTTGACCGAACCCAGGCGCGCGACGAGGACGAACGCCTCGAGCTGAGTGAGCGTCATCGGCGAGCACGAGGACCAGCGGTCGTACGGTCCAGGCGGTCGGCACCGACCGCGATGCGACACCGGTGGGACGACACCTGGCCAGGATAGGCACGGCCCGTGGACCCTGCTAAGGAAACGGTTAGGGAGCCATCGACAGCGATGCGGCTGTGCTCGCACCATGGCCGGAACGGCCCTTCCTACCGACCGAGGTGGTAGATGTGCAGACCCCTGCGCCCTTCGAGTACGAACGAGCCACGAGCGTCGATCACGCGCTCGCCCTCCTCGACCGCGTCGGTCCGGAGTCGCGCATCATCGCAGGTGGACACAGCCTGCTGCCGATGATGAAGCTGCGACTCGCCCAGGCGGACGTGCTGATCGACATCAACGACCTCACGGACCTGGCATACATCCGCATCGACGGTGCCGACATCGCGATCGGTGCGATGACCCGTCACGCCGACATCCTGGACTCCGCGGTGCTGCGTGAGCACTACCGGATCTTCCAGGAGGCCGAGCACGTCATCGCCGACCCCGTCGTCCGCAACCGCGGGACCATCGGCGGGTCGCTGTGCCAGGCCGACCCCTCCGAAGACCTGTCTGCGGTCTGTGCCGCGCTGGGCGCGACGATGGTCCTGCGCTCCTCCAGCGGCACCCGTTCGGTATCCGCCCGGGAGTTCCATGTCGGTGCGTACGAGACCGCGGCGACTTCGACCGAGCTGCTGATGGAGGTCCGCGTCCCGATCCGCCCCGGCGCCGGAAGTGCGTACGAGAAGGTCGAGCGGCGCGCCGGGGACTGGGCGATCGCCGCCGGGGGCACCTTCGTCCAGCTGGACGGTGGCACGATCCGCGATGTCGGGATCGGCATCACCGCCGTCGGGGCCCCGCAGTTCTGCGCCCCGGCCGCGGAGGAGAGCCTGCGAGGAAAGCCGGTGACCGAGGAGAACCTCGTTGCTGCCGCGCAGCTCGCGGCACAGGCGACGTCCCCGACCGTGGACCAGCGTGGACCCATCGACTACAAGCGTCACCTTGCCGGGGAGCTGATACTGCGGGCGCTGCGACGATCCGCTGCTCGCGCGGCCGGAGAGGAAGGCTGACCATGCAGATCACCATGAATGTCAACGGCGACGAGGTGACGAGCGAGGTCGAGCCCCGGCTGCTGCTGGTCCACTACCTGCGCGACCACCTGCGCCTGACCGGGACGCACTGGGGCTGCGACACCTCGAACTGTGGGGCCTGCGTCGTATGGCTCGACGAGGTACCGGTGAAGAGCTGCACCATCCTGGCGGCGATGGCCGCCGGTCATGACGTACGCACCGTGGAGAGCCTGGAGGTCGACGGGCACCTCGACCCGGTGCAGGAAGGCTTCATGCAGGAGCACGGGCTGCAGTGCGGCTTCTGTACCCCAGGCATGATGCTGACAAGTCGTTGGCTGCTGAACAAGAACCCCGACCCGAGCGAGGGAGAGATCCGGGAGGCCATCTCCGGACAGCTCTGCCGGTGCACGGGCTACGAGAACATCGTGCGATCCGTCCGGTGGGCGGCTGAGCACCCCGCGGCCGAAGGAGCAGACGCATGACCGTCACCGACACGCCGTCGACCAGCCCGGCGGGAAACCCCATGGGGTTCGGCCGGATGCTGCGCAAGGAGGACGTGCGATTCCTTCGCGGCAAGGGCAACTACGTCGACGACATCGTGCTGCCCGGGATGCTGTACTCCGCGATCCTGCGCAGCCCGCACGCCCACGCCCGCATCGTCTCGATCGACACCTCGGCCGCCGAGGCGCACCCGAAGGTGAAGGCGGTGATCACCGGGGCGCTGCTGGAGACCCTGAAGCTGGCATGGATGCCGACGCTCTCCCACGACGTGCAGGCGGTACTGGCCACTGACAAGGTGCGGTTCCAGGGCCAGGAAGTGGCGTTCGTCGTCGCCGAGGATCGCTACTCCGCGCGGGATGCCCTCGAGCTCATCGCCGTGGAGTACGAACCGCTGCCACCGGTGATGGACGCAACCAAGTCGCTCGACCCCTCGGCCCCCGTCATCCGTGACGACATCGAGGGCAAGACGGACAACCACATCTTCGACTGGGAGTCTGGAGACAAGGCGGCCTGCGACGAGGTCTTCGGCTCCGCCGAAGTCGTCGTAGCGCAGGACATGCTCTACCCGCGCGTGCACCCCGCCCCGATGGAGACGTGCGGAACCGTCGCGTCCATGGACCCGGTCACCGGCAAGCTCACGGTCTGGTCGACGAACCAGGCACCGCA
>JBDTDW010000077.1:0-3970 GCA_039922855.1 Candidatus Nanopelagicales bacterium
CTCCTGCGGTCCTCCAGGTGAGCCAGACCGACGCGTGGGGCCGCACCGTCTCCGGCGCCATCGCGGTCCGCGACGATCCTGGAGTCGGGACCGTCCCCGCCTCCGACGCGGGCGACGAAATCCGACAGGCCTGTGTCGGGAGGTTCGCCGATACGCTGCAGGTCACAGGTGCTCGCACGACCTCGTCGCCCGCCGCGGAAGTGGTCACCCTCTCCGTGCACAACCCGACCCGGTGGGACCTCTTCGTGGTCGGGGCGAATGCGGTGTTCCAGCCGTCCGACGCCACCCTGGGGCCGTCGGGCGCCTCCCTGCCGAGCGGTTCCACGACGGTGGTGGAGCTGCCCGTTGCCCGCACGGACTGCGGTGCCGGGTGGCCGCCCCCCGACATGACGCAGGGTGATCCTGGGCGCCGCGTCGGGAACTTCGTCCTGCACATCTCACCGTCCGGGGCACCTGATAGCAGGTACGACAACGACACCGATGTGCCGCTCCCAGCGCTGCAACGCGCAGTCGTGGTATCGGGACTCGCCGCTCCGTGCGCGGGCATGCCGCGGTTCACG
Source organism: Candidatus Nanopelagicales bacterium (assembly GCA_039922855.1). Classification (GTDB taxonomy): domain Bacteria; phylum Actinomycetota; class Actinomycetes; order S36-B12; family CAIYMF01; genus JAFIHG01. The sequence continues at coordinate 561 of JBDTDW010000077.1, forward strand.
TACACCCCTATGGCCGTCCACGTCATCCCCGAGGGCATTGCCTTCCAGCTCCTGCTCACCACCTCGGCCGGCACGGTCAGCCTCGACCCCAACAACCCCCCTTCGCACACACAGGGGTGGAGCTCCTCATCCGTGGACCTGACCGAGCAAGGTCATCATGCGGTCATGGCCATTCGGCTCCTTGGCATCTCCTGTTCGACCGCGACCGACCAGCTGTCCCCTCCTGAGATCGACATGTTGCTCAACGTTGGTTCCCGCGTCTACCCCGTCCGGGTCTTCGCCAACACGCAGGAGGTTCTCGAGGCCTTCGGCCACGCCTGCCACCAGGTCCCGAACCTGGCGCAGGCGGGCAACAACGGCTGGCAGTTCTGAGCAGTTCGGCCCGTTGAGCCCGATGTGACGGAGTCGATCCCACTCCGGCCCGTGATCAACGGGGGAGGCGGCATCGGACGTAGCATCGCTGTGACAGTGCGCCGCGGCTGAGGGTGGCGAGACGTGTGGGCGAGGACGGTCGGCTCGGTGACGCCGAGCTCGACGAGGTGCTGGGGCCAGTGCGCCACACCCGCCGGTCCACAGCCTGTCCGGACGACGGCAGCCCGGACTACCGCAGCCCGTCGGAAGTGCTGGCGTACGGGGACGAGCGCCCCTCCCTCGGGCAGCGGGCTGCGGGCTTCACCGGCCGTCACCGCCGGCTCACCGCCGCCGTCGCGATCTCCGCGCTGATCGCAACGGCGGGCGTCCTCACGTGGTCCAGGAGTCCGATGCCGCCGCCGGGCAACACGGCCGTGGCCGCGAGAGCGTGGTACCGACCGAGCCTGCCCGAGATGACCAGCGTGAACGTGAGCAACGGGGTCGTCACGTCCACGCTGTACCTGCAGGTCCCGGCCGGGGTGGCCGTCCCGACCGCGGTGTCCCTGACCGGCCAAGGACTTGGCGGCGGCGTGCTGACCCAGGACGGGTCGGACCTGACCGTGACAAGCCCCTTGGACTGCAACACGATCGGGGATCTTGCCGCCGCTGCGACAGCGACTGTTCTGCACGTGCGGCACCCCGACGACGCCGACCGGGAGGTGTCCGCGGACCTGCCGCTGAGCCTGAACCCCGGCTCGGCGGGCATTCCCGTGGCGGACGCGGTCGCCGCACTCCGTCGAGCCTGCGTCGGCAGGCTCTCGGACTCGCTGGCGCTGCTCGGGGTACGGGCCGGCGCAACACCGTCCGGGGAAGTGCTGGTGCTGCGTGTCAAGAACCCGACCCAGCACGAACTGGTCCTGTTGGGTGCCCAGACCAATCTGGCCCCGAGCGACGCGTGGATCGGCTCCCCAGTGACGGCGCCCGGGGCAGCGAGCCAGAGCGCGCAGGTGCAGGGCAAGTCGATGCCGGCAGGGGCCACCACGTCGATCACCTTGCCGGTCGTCCGCACGAACTGTGCCGATCTCGTCACCGGTGCCGGAGTCAGTGCCGGGCTCGGAGCCGGTGCGGGGCGCCCGACCGGGGACTTCGCACTCTGGGTCTCCCCGCCCGGCACGCAGTCCTATCCCCGCGACGACAGCTGGACCGCGCGCCAGCTCACGACGACCCAGCAGGGCGCCGTCAAGGACGCACTCGGCGCGCCCTGTCGCGGCGCGCCGCAGCTGTCGTACGCCATCAGGTCCGTCCAGGCCGCCAGCCCCGGGTCCGGGACCGTGACGTTCCAGGTGCAGGCGCGTGCCACCAGCGGGCGACTGAACATCAGCGGCGAAGGTGCGCTGGGTGGCCTGCTCGCCGTCACGGTCCTACCTCGCGCCTCCAGGAGCGGCCGTCTCGATGTGAGCGTGCAGCTGTCGTACGGCTACTGCGCCACCGGTTTCGACCAGATGCTGCCTGCTCCCCCGGTCCTCTCCCTCGAGGCCCGCGTGGGGCGCTCCACCTACCCGTACCTGCTCATCGTGGGGAACCGCACAGTGCTCGACGCGTTCGGCCGCGCGTGCGGCCAGCAGCCCGACCTCGCACTGGCCCGCTCGGCCGGCTGGGACATCTGAGGGACGTCGCTTCGTGCTGGTGCCTCACGGCGTGGCCCGTGACAGGGTGGGCAGGCGCAGGGACCAGGCGAGCTGAGTGGGCACGACGGGAGGGGAGCACGTGAGCAGCGAGGGTCGGCTCTCGTCGGCGGAGCTGGACGACCTGCTCGACCCTGATCGCGGTCGGCTCGGCCCCGCCCGGCTGGAGGGGTCGCACGGGCCCTCCGAGCCCGGTCCGCCCACGCAGACCGAGACGCTCGAGCGCGGTGAGGAGCGCGCGACGTGGACCGCTCGGGCCGCGGGGCGGGTACGCCACCACCCCCGGCTGACCGCAGCTGCGGTGGCCTTGGCGCTCGCCGCCGGGATCGGTTGGCAGGGCTACCAGCGGACCCGCCCTCCGCCCCTGGACACCCGGATGGCGACTGCAGCCTGGTTCGTGCCGAGCCCGCCGGACCTGCAGGGGATGAGCATCCAGGGCGACCTGGCCGTATCACGCCTGCACGTGCAGCTCCCGGACGGAGTTCCCCCGGTGACCGTGGTCTCGCTCGCCGTCCCGGGCCTGGGTCGGTCCACCGTCACGCAGGACGGTTCGGACCTGACCGTGACGAACCCCTTGGACTGCAACGGTATCGGCGACCTGTCCGAGCCACTTGCGCTGCCTGTTCTGCAGCTGACCCGCACCGATGCCTGGGGCCGGTCGGTGTCTGGGACCGTCCAGCTCAGCGACTCACCAGGCACCGCAGCGATACCCGCCTCGGTCGTGGCCGACACATTGCGCCAGGCATGCTTCGCCAAGATCGCGGACTCCCTGACCCTACTGGGGGCAGTGAGCCACGCCGGTGTGGCGGGCGGGCCGTCGGCGCTCGTCCTGAGCATCAAGAACCCGACGCGACGCCCCGTGCTGCTGCTGGGTGCCCAAGCGGCGTTCGAGCCGGACGACGCAAGCATCGGCACCTCGAACAGCGCCCCCGACCCGGCCTCGGAGCCGCCGACGGGCACATTGGTGCCGGCCTTCGCCACGGTGACGGCGACGATGCCGGTGCGACGCACCGACTGCGGGGTCGCTGTATCCCAGAGGGTCACGACCGTCGTGCCGGTGGATGACGGGCGCCGCTCGGGCGACTTCACGCTCTGGGTCGCGCCGCCGCGACAGGTGCCGAACGACAGCTTTGACAACTGGACGAGCCTGGTGCTGACCCCAGCACAACGTTCTACCGTCGCGGCGGCGCTGACGGCTCCTTGCATCGGCGCGCCCACGCTCTCGTACACCGCTAGCCCTCAGGTGGTGGTCACGAATGCCAACAACCGCAGAGTGTCTTTCCACCTGCGGCTGCGGGCATCGGAGGGGACCACAAACCTTGACCTGTCCAACGACCCGTTCTACTGGAGCACCGGTTCATTGTGGTCGTCCGT
>JBDTDW010000078.1:0-2796 GCA_039922855.1 Candidatus Nanopelagicales bacterium
GGCAGCCCGGGCCACCGCGGCCAGGTGCTCCAGCAGCACCGAGCCGAGCCCTCTGCCCTGATGGTCGTCGCGGACCGTGAACGCCAGCTCGGCCGTCCCCGGTGACACGACGTCGTAGCGCCCGACGGCGACGATCGACTCCCCCACGGTCGCGACCAGCGCGACGCGGTCGACGTGGTCGACGGTCGTGAACCGACGCACGTCGCGCTGTGACAGCTCCGGGTAGGGGGCGAAGAAGCGGTAGTAGACGGTGTTCGCCGACAGGGACTCGTGGAACCGGACCAGCTCGTGTGCGTCATCGGGGCGGATCGCGCGGATGTGGGCCGGTCGCCCGTCGCTGAGAACCACGTCGGCGGCCCACTCGCTGGGGTAGCGAAGTTCGTCCGCCACGTCGCCTTGGGCTCCCAGCACCCTCCCACCGTAGTGAGCCATCAGCGGCAGGTGCGTCTTGCACCGCGCGCTGTCGTACGGTGGCGAGATGACTGAGCAGATGCCTGACCCCGTGCGGACGTCCCCCGAGGTCCGCGACGCCCTCGCCGCCGGGCGCCCGGTCGTCGCACTGGAGTCCACGATCATCAGTCACGGGCTGCCCCGACCGGCCAACCTGCGAATCGCGCGCGAGATCGAGCAGGCGGTACGCGACGCCGGTGCCGTTCCGGCCACGGTCGCCGTGGTCGCAGGGACCGCCCTCGTCGGCCTGGACGACGAGGCCCTGTCGGTCATCGCGACCAGCGACGACGTGGTGAAGGTGAGTGTGCGGGACCTGGGGGTCGTGATGGCACGCGGCGGGCACGGCGCGACGACCGTGGCTGCGACGTCCCACCTCGCAGCGTTGGCCGGGATCCGCGTGTTCGCCACCGGCGGGGTCGGCGGAGTTCACCGCGAGGCGCGCGAGACGTGGGACGAGTCCGCCGACCTCACGACACTCGCGCAGACACCGATCACGCTCGTGTGCGCCGGCGTCAAGTCGATACTGGACGTCCCGGCGACCCTGGAACGGTTGGAAACACTCAACATTCCGGTGCTGGGATACCGGACCGACCGCTTTCCTGGCTTCTACCTCGCCGACTCCGGCCAGCCGGTCCCCTGGACGATCGACACCCCGGAGGACATCGCGGCGATCATGCGGGTGCGCGACGAGCTCGGGCTGACCGGCGGCGTCGTGGTGGCTCAGCCGCTGCCGGCGCACGAGGAGCTCGACCGCACCCTGCACGACCGCACGCTGAGCGCTGGTCTGCAGGCTGCGACCGACCAGCAGGTGCGCGGTAAGGATGTGACCCCGTTCCTGCTCGCGTGGTTCCACGAGCAGACCGAGGGCGCCTCACTGACGGCCAACGTACGACTGGTGCTGCACAACGCCCGGCTGGCATCGCAGATCGCCACCTCGTTCGCGGCGGACCGCTGAGCACCGTGCCACCGAGTGCCGTGCCACCGAGCAACGTGTCGCTGCGCAGCGTGTCGGGCGCAGGCGCCACCCGGCGCATCGTCGTCATCGGGGACGTGATGGCCGATGTCGTCGCGCGCACCGATGTGGCACCGCGTCTCGGCACCGACACCGACGGGCACGTCAGCTCCTCCGGAGGCGGGTCGGGCGCCAACACCGCGTGCTGGTTGGCGTACCTCGGCCATCCGGTGAGCTTCATCGGCACGGTCGGCGCCGACCCGTTCGGAGTGGCAGCCAGGGACCTGTTGGAGGGCAGCGGGGTCGACGTCCGGCTACGAGTGGATCCGACCCGGGCCACCGGGATCTGCGTGGTGCTGGTGGGCCCGGACCGGGAGCGCACGATGATTCCCGACGCTGGAGCGAACCGGACGCTGTCCGTGGCTGACCTCGCGGAGGACCTGTTCGTCGCCGGCGATCACCTTCACGTCTCGGGCTACTCGTTGCTGCGTCCGGGCTCCCGGGCCGCTGCTCTGGTCGCGCTGCGCCGCGCGCACGAGCACCAGATGACCACGAGCCTCGACGCGGCCTCGGCCGGGCCCATCGCGGACGTGGGCGCGGCGCGGGTCCTCCCCTGGCTCATCGACGTGGACCTGCTGCTGGCCAACGGGGACGAGGCGCGGGCGTTGTCGGCCGGACTGCCCGACGGCGTCGCACTTGATGCACTCGGCGCCGACGTGGTCGTCAAGCTGGGGAGCGGTGGGGCGAGCTGGAGCCGTGACGGCGCGTCCGTGGCCGCGCCTGCGCTGTTGGTCCCGGTGGTGGACACGACCGGGGCGGGTGACGCCTTCGCGGCCGGCTTCTTGCCGACCTACCTCGAGGGCAGCGGGCCCGCGGCAGCGTTGCACGAAGGAGTCAGGACGGCGGCGCTGGCCGTGTCACGCACCGGTGCCCGCCCCCAACGGCCCAATGCACAGAACGTGAGCGCGGACACCGTCACCCTGACCAGGGGCGCTCCGATCCGCTGAGCGCCGCTCCACCGTTCGGCCGACGCTCGAGATGATCACTGGTGCCACACTGCCCGCATGACTTCCGTCGCACGTAGCGTCGCCGTGCTGATCGGCGCTGCGCTGGCCGCCTGCGCCTGGCTGTCCTGGGCCGGCGCGAACACAGCGCTCGCGATCCCCTTCCGGACGCTGTGGGACCCGGGCCACACAGTGGACGTGACGCCCTCGTGGTACACCACGCTGGCCCTGACAATCTGGGTAGCCGGTGCCCTGATAGCGCTCGGCGGCATCGTCGGGTCGCGCGCCACCGTCATCGTTGGCGCACTGATCGGAGCAGCGACCGCTGTCACCTGGGTCCTGTCCAACGCGGCATCCACGTCGGCCGCCGCGGTCGCGGTGCCCAACATC
>JBDTDW010000079.1:0-3143 GCA_039922855.1 Candidatus Nanopelagicales bacterium
CCGCGCGGATCTCCCCGAACGGGCGCCGGCTGGCCTGGATCGCCTGGGACCACCCGCAGATGCCGTGGGACGGCACCGAGCTGCGGGTCGCAGATCTCGACGGGGATGGCGTCGCCGGCCCGTACCGCGTACTGCTCGGGTCGAAGACCGAGTCGGTGCTGGTGCCGGAGTGGGCCGACGACGACTCGCTGTACGTGGTCAGCGACCGCACCGGCTGGTGGAACCTCTACCGCACCGACCTCGACGGTGCCGCGACCCCGCTGCGGCCCTGCGACGCCGACTTCGCCGTCCCGCCGTGGACCCTCGGCGCCCGCAGCTACGTGGTCCTGCCCGACCGGCGGCTGGCCACGGTACGCACCCGCGGTTTCGACACCCTCGCGGTGTTGGACCCCGGGACCGGTGAACTGACCGACCTGGACCTTGGGGACCTGCAGACGCTATGCATCGTCAGCTCCCGCGGCAACCAGGTAGTGCTACGCAGTGGCGGGCCTGGGACTCCCACAGCGCTGCGATCGGTCGACGTCGCGACCGGGGAGGTCGAGGTGCTCGCCTGCGATCCCACCCCGGATACCGCCTACCTGCCGCAAGCCCTCGCGATGACCTTCGCCGGACCGGGTGGGCGGGACGTGCACGCCATCGTTCACCCACCGCACAACCCCGACTTCGTCGCGCCAGAGGGCGAGCTGGCGCCGTACGTCGCACTCGTGCACGGCGGTCCCACCGGGCACGTGTCGCCGGAGCTCGTGCCGGCCGTCGCGTACCTGACAAGCCGCGGAATCGGCGTGGTGGACGTCAACTACGGCGGATCCAGCGGCTACGGCCGGGCGTACCGGGAACGGCTGCGCGGCCAGTGGGGTGTCGTCGACGTGGCGGACACGATCGCCGTCGTGCTCGGGCTGGCCGACGCCGGGGTTGCCGATCGTGCGCGGCTGGCGATCGAAGGCGGCTCCGCCGGTGGCTGGACGGTGCTGTCGGCGCTGACGAGCAGTGACGTGTTCGCCTGTGGTGTCTCGTACTTCGGCGTCGCCGAGCTCGTCGAGTTCGCGGCGTCGACGCACGACTTCGAGTCCCGATACCTCGACGGCCTCATCGGTCCCCTTCCTGCGGCGCGTGAGCTGTACGACACTCGAGCACCGCTGAACAACATCGACGGGCTGTCGTGCCCCGTTCTCCTGCTGCAGGGTCTCGACGACCCGATTGTCCCACCGCAGCAGGCTGAGATGTTCCGGGAGGCGTTGGTGCGCAAGGGGATCCGGCACGCGTACCGGGCATATGAGGGAGAGGCGCACGGCTTCCACAGGGCGGCGAGCACCATCGACGCCCAGCAGGCGGCGCTGTCCTTCTACGGCCAGGCGCTCGGCTTCGAACCTCCCGGCGTCCCGACCCTGGACCTCTGGTCGCCACTGCCTGGGTAAGTGACCGCTCGGGCCCTTCTGTTCACGGTCGTCCCCGGGACCGAAGGGTCGTTGGTGGTCCGAAACCACTCAATATCCGACTACAAGCACCAGGACGACCGGCTCAAGCCCTAGCTTCGGTGAAGCCACAACCCGGACCCCACCGTCACGGTGCGCCGACGTCACGGTGCGTCGTGACAGCAGAGGGGTGCCAATATGTTCGGCCACGCCTGGTCGGGCTTCATTGCAGGGAAGGTGAGCGACAGTGCACGTATCGTTGATCGGCGGGGGCCGGGACATGGCATGGGCGGGGCGCATTTTTGAACCGTTCGTCACTGCTGCATCCGACGTCGCGTCCCGGCGCGGGGCTTCCGAGCCCCGCATCGCCATCGTGCTTCTCGACGAGGGTGAAGGTGTCGCCGTTGATGCGGAACGGTTTACATCGGCGCTGCGGCAAGGTGGCGCGGTCGACCCCCTCATCGTGGCCATGCCGTTGGGCAGGCGCCTTTACGTGCCCGACCTGATCGGGTGTGACGGCCTCTTCGTTGGTGGCGGACTGACGCCGGGCTACGTCGAGTCGATCGTCCCCACGCTTCCGGACCTTCTGCGATGGCTACGTCAGTTCGATGCGCCCTACGCCGGGTTCTCCGCTGGCGCAGCGATCGCGGCGGAGTCGGCGGTCATCGGCGGATGGCTTCACAACGGGATCCAGGTTTGTCCAGAGGATGCGAGCGAGGACCTCGAAGAGGTCACCATCGTGGCAGGGCTGGGCTTGGTGCCGTTCACCGTCGAGGTGCACGCCGACACGTGGGAAACCACCCCCCGCCTGGGCGCGGCATTGCAGAGGCTCGGTCGAGGTGCCATTGGTTACGCGATCGACGAGAACACAGCACTCGTGATCGATGGCGACTCCTCCCGAACGCTCGGGGCCGGCCGAGCGACCCGGCTGGAGAACGAGGCGACCCATGAAGGGTGAGCACGAAAGGTACGCGTCGTGAAGATACGGGAGAGTCCTAGTGGGTCTGACCGGCAGATGCCATCCACCAGTCGTCGGGCAACGCAAGTCGTGCCGCGTCGACGCCGCCCTCCCGGACACGGGCGTAGCGAAAGAGTGCGGCCGCAATGCCGGCAGCGCCCTGCATCCAGCCGACTCCCGGATCGAGGTACGGGGTTTGTGCTCGGTGTTCGTAGAAGCGCCAGTAGCGCTGTCGGGGCTCTGCCGGACTGGGTACGGCTCGCTCGACTGTCGCCGCTGCGAGCCGGTCCGCGAACTCGAGGTGTTCAGACTCGCCCGAGACCTGCACGAGGTTGAGTATTGCGTCGAGCACCCCGGCCGTGCCGCAGCACCGCCCATCGTTGTCCCAGAACCCGTCGTAGCGTCGTTCGGGCAATCCACTGGAGGACAAGGTGCGGGCGACGGCGGCGCGCCACGCGGTCGGTGTCCGTCCTCCGACTTCCTTCACCCCGGCCAGCTCGAGGGCACCGAAAAGGTTCGCGGTCCCTGTCGGCCCGTGACACCAGCCGTAGCAGAACTCCTCGTACCCCTTGGCGGCGGGGATCTGCAGCGGCGCCCGGAATCCGTCGCGGGAGGTGTCAGCCAACGACACGAGCTGCTCGGCTCCCAATCGAGCGAGCTCGACGAGCTCGGGACGGTCGAGCCGGCGACCCGCGACCGCCAGAGCAGTGGCGATGCCCGCGGTCCCGTGGGAGTAGTTGGGCATGAAGCGATCCCGGTCGCCTTCATACATC
>JBDTDW010000080.1:0-13256 GCA_039922855.1 Candidatus Nanopelagicales bacterium
CGGCGGCACTGCCGGAGGGCCGTGGCCCAACCATGGTATGCGGGCCGACCCAGCCGTTTCCGACGGGTGACGTCGCACCTCGCGAGTGCTCGGCGAACTCTCGATATCGTGGTACAGATCGTGGTACGTTGGGTTTATGGATCCACGATTGGTCCGTTTGCTTGATCTGCTCGACGTGACGGACGGGGAGACCGTTGGCACGTCGGTCCGGTTGCCGGTGGCCTTGCGTGATGCTGCTGTGGTGGCGGCGGAGATGGGACTTGCGGGCTCGACCACTGAGTTGACCATGCGGGGACTGCGGGACCTGCTGGAAGCTGCGGCGCAGCGTGCGGTGCTTGACGCGCATTACGAGGCCCACCCTGGCGCACGACCCGACCTTGCCGAGATCGCCCTTGCGGCGGCGCAGCTAGACGGCCATCCGTTGGCGGAGCGACCTGAGCTCGTTGCGCGAGCCGCGCAGGAGATCGTCTCGATCCTCGACGAGCCGACGCCCGACGAGGTGCTGAGCTACGCCGCTGGACTGGCCGCGGCGGCATGAGCCGCGCTCGCAGCGTTGTCCTGGACAACGAGGCCGTCCAGGCGATGCTTGATCCTGATCATCGTCAGCATCGGCGGGTACTGGCTGCGGTGGAGGCGGTGACTGCCCGGTCGCTGCGGCGGGCGGGTTCAGCGCGCCTCGTCGTGCCGACGGCCGTGCGGGTCGAAGCGGGCTGGGACCGGCGTGCACCCGGTGCCACAGCGATCAACCAGTTGCGCGCCGACGACGCCCCGCTCGACCGGCCCGCCGCCGATCACGCGGCTAGTGTCCGACGCGCCCTGGGTGTATCGGTAGCCGATGCGCATCTGGCCGCCGTCATCGCGAGCACAACGGGTCCGGTGGCCGTGCTCACCAGCGACGCCACCGACATCCACCGGATCGCCGGGTATCTGGACGCGGATGTGACCGTGGTGGCGTTGTGACGGCGGTGAGCTACGGTTTCCACTGGTGGATCAGTACTTGAGTAAGTTCGCTTCGTCGACCGAGGCGGAGCGGCGGGTCTTGAAGATCGCCATGATGATGGCCAGGCCCACCACCACCTCGGCGGCGGCCACGACCATCACGAAGAACGCGATCACCTGCCCGTCGAGGTTTCCCTGGATCCGGGAGAACGTCACGAACGCGAGGTTGCAGGCGTTCAGCATGAGCTCGACGCACATGAACAGCACGATCGCGTTGCGGCGGATCAGAACCCCGACGGCGCCGAGGCTGAACAGCACCGCGGAGAGAATGAGGTAGTTGTTGGGGTTCATGACGCTTCCCCGGAGTCGTCGTCCCCGGTCTGGGCCGGGTGCGGGCGGTCGGGGTCGGCGGCTACCTCACCCTCCACGACCGGAGCCCCGTCGGTGAGCAGCTGGACCTGACGCAGGTCGGTGCTATCGGCGCCGATGACCACGCCGCGCCCGCGCAGCGGCTCGGGGACGGAAAGGTCGCTGGTCCTACCGTCGGGCAGCAGACCCGGGGTGCCGACGGCGTTGTGGCGGGCGTAGACGCCCGGACCAGGCAGCGGCGTCACGTGCCCGCCCTGGGCGAAGCGCTGCCGGGACAGCTGGGTCTGGGTGGGCTTGGGCCGGTGCCGTTCGCGGAAGGCCAGGATCATCGCGCCCAAAGCGGCGACGATGAGCAGGGCGGACGTCAGCTCGAACGCGAAGAGGTAACGGCCGAAGATGAGCTGCGCCACGCCCTGGACGTTGCCGCCCTGCGCCGAGTTCGCCGTGTCGAGCCCGACCGGGTTGTCAGTCAGGGCCGATCCGATCGCCGCGACGAGCAGCGCGAGCAGCCCGAGACCGAAGATCGTCCCGGCGATGCGCTGGCCTCGCAGCGTCTCGGTGAGCGAGTCCGAGGACTCGACCCCCACGATCATGATGACGAAGACGAACAGCATCATGACGGCGCCGGTGTAGACGACGACCTGTGTCAGCCCGAGGAACGGCGCCTGCAGCGAGACGTACAGGACGGCCAACGAGATCATCGTCGCGGCGATGAACAGGGCGCTGTGAACGGCCTTGCGCGAGAAGAGCATCCCGAGTGCGCCGGACACCGCGACGATGGCACAGGCCCAGAAGACGACAGTCTCCCCGACATTGCCCGACGTTGCGTCGGCGAGCGTGCTCACTTCGGCACCTCGTGATCCTCGACGTCTTGGCCGGGCTCGACCGCCAGCAGCTGGCTAGCCGTCGCCTGGGTGATGTTGCCGCGGTAGTAGTCCTTGTCGGTCATGCCGTCCGGCATGTCGTGCGGCGGCGCCAGCATCCCCGGTTGCAGCGGCACCAACAGATCCTTCTTCTCGAAGATCAACGACTCGCGGCTGTCGTCGGCCATCTCGTACTCGTTGCGCATGGTCAGCGCGCGGGTGGGGCAGGCCTCGATGCACATGCCGCAGAAGATGCAGCGCAGGTAGTTGATCTGGTAGACGCGCCCGTAGCGCTCCCCGGGACTGAAGCGCCCGCCCTGGGTGTTGTCGGCGCCCTCGACGTAGATCGCGTCAGCCGGGCAGGCCCAGGCGCACAGCTCACAGCCGATGCACTTCTCCAGCCCGTCCGGGTAGCGGTTGAGCTGATGGCGGCCGTGATATCGCGGCTGGGTGGGGACCTTCTGCTCGGGGTACTGCTCGGTGGTCACCTTCATGAACATCTGGGTGAAGGTGAGCCCGAACCCCCGGAAGACCTGGGGCAGCTCAGGCATCGGGGGCCTCCTCGGCGCCGTCGTGGGTATCGGTCAGGACACGCGTCGCCGTGGTGGTTCCCGACCCGTCGGCGGTCGCGGTCACCGTCACGGGCGCGCGCCTCGTGATCGTGAGCTCTTGGCCCGGCAGCGGGGGAACCGGGAAGCCTCCGGCGTAGGGGTCGAACTCGGGTGCTTCCGCCGCATCCTCCTCCGAGGCCGCCGGCTCGCCCCGAACAGTGTCGATGACCAACAGCCCGATCGCGGCCACCACGAGCAGGGCGCCGATGGCGATGAAGATCGTACGGGTGTCGATCGTGTACTCGGTGCGAAGTGCCCGCAGCGTGGCGACCACGACGATCCACAACAACGCGACCGGGATGAGAACCCGCCAGCCGAACCGCATGAACTGGTCGTAGCGCATCCGCGGCAGCGATCCGCGCAGCCACACGAACACGAACAAGAACACCATGACCTTGGCCAGGAACCAGATCAGGGGCCAGTAACCCTCGTTGGCACCGGGCCAGATCGTGGAGATCGGGGCCGGGGCCCGCCAGCCGCCGAGGAACAGGGTCGTCGCGATGGCCGAGACGTTGATCATCGCGATGTACTCGGCAAGGAAGAACATCGCCCAGCGCAGCCCGGAGTACTCGGTCATGAAGCCGGCGACAAGCTCACCCTCGGCCTCGGGCAGATCGAACGGAGCCCGGTTGGTCTCCCCGACCATCGAGATGACGTAGATGACGAAAGAGGGCAGCAGCAGCACGACGTACCAGGTGCCGATCTGCCCGTCCACGATCTGCGACATCGACATCGACCCGGCGTAGAGGAACACCGCGACGAATGACAGGCCCATCGCGATCTCGTACGAGATCATCTGCGCGCTCGAGCGCAGGCCGCCGAGCAGTGAATAGGTGGATCCGGAGGCCCATCCGGCCAGGACGATGCCGTAGACCCCGATGGACGCGACGGCGAACGCGTAGAGAACCGACACCGGGAAGTCGGTTATCTGCAACGGTGTCGTGACGCCGAACATGTCTACCTGCGGACCCATCGGGATCACCGCGAACGTCAGGAACGCCGTCGTGGCGGCGATCATCGGCGCCAGCAGGTAGACCCAGACATCTGCGTTCGTGGGCACGATGCCCTGCTTGAAGGCGAGCTTGATCCCGTCCGCGAACGCCTGCAGCAGCCCATACGGGCCGACGCGGTTCGGGCCGATGCGCTGCTGGATGCTGGCGATGACACGGCGTTCGAAGAACGTCGTGAACAACGTCAGCAGGATCAGCGCGACGAAAACGACGAGGCACTTGATCAGCGTGACCCAGAACGGGGTCTGGGCAAGTGCCGTCAGGTCGTCGAGGGCCGGCGCCGCGGCGAGCATGCCCGCGCTCACGACTGGCCTCCACCGAGCTCGCCGGAGCCACCGAGCTCGCGGGAACCATCGGGCTCGCCGGAACCACGACTGATGCGGACGACCGCCCCAGACCCGACACCCAAGGTGCGCCTGGGGCATGACCCTTCGGAGTCAGCGGGCAGCCACACCACGTCGTCGGGTAGGTCGCTCACCAGCAACGGCAAGGTGATCGCCCCCGCGTCCGTGGAGACAGTGACATCGTCACCGGGCACGAAGCCCATCGCCTGCGCCGTAGCGGCCGAGAGCCGGACCACCGCGGGGCGGGCGGTCGCGGCCAGGAACGGCTCACCTTGCTGCAGCACTCCGGCATCGAGCAGCTGGCGCCACGTAGCCAGGACCGCCTCACCGCCGGCGAGCTCGGGCGAGGTCGCCGGCGCCACGGACGGCGCGGACGGCCGGGGACCGCTCCAGCGGCCGAGCGTGTCCAGCTCTGCGGCCAGGGTCGCGACGTCGCCGCGCCCCAGCTCCACGCCCATCTCGTCGGCGATGAGTGCCAGCACCCGCCCGTCGGTCATGGCGTGCGACTCCGGCAAGGCAGCAGCGAAGCGTCGGATCCGGCCCTCCCAGCTCAGGTACGAGCCGGACCGCTCGGTCACGACGGCGACCGGGAACACGACGTCGGCCCGCTCGGTGACCTGGCTGTGACGCTGCTCCAACGACACGATGAACGGTGCCTGCTCCAGGGCCGCGAGCAGTCCAGGCAGGTCCGGTACGTCCTCGGCCTGCACGCCCCCGACCACGAGCGCGCCCACCGCGAGCTCGACCTTCGTCGGGTCCTTGCCGGCAGCGGTGGCCGCGGCCACCGCAGCGGCGTCCGCACCCAGCGCCGCCACGACCCCGGGCAGGTCCCGTCCAGGCTCGCTGGGCAAAGAGTCGACCGGCACCCGCCAGAGCGCGGCGACCTCGGCACGGGCCTGCGGGTCGGTGAGCGGTCGGCCCCCGGGCAGCATCCCGGTGAGCGCGCCGGCGTCCAGCGCACCTCGCTCGCCGGCACGGCGTGGGACCCAGGCCAGCCGGGCACCGGTGGCGTGCGCGAGCCGGGCCGCGGCGCTCAGCCCGCCCTCGACCTCGGCAAGTCGCTCGCCCACCAGGACGACCGCACCGGGCTGGCGAAGCAGCTCCCCGGCTGCGTCGTCGCTGCCGGCGAGCTGGTCCAGCGCCGCGGCCTCGGTGCCCGGCACGGTCGCCAGCAAGGTGCCGTCGAGCTTGGTGAGCCCGATGGACGAGTACGGCGCGATCGCAAAGACCCGCAGACCCTTGCGAGATCCCTTACGCAGCCTCAGAAATACGATAGGCACCTCGTCCTCGACCTCGAGGCCGACGAGCAGGACGACTGGTGCCTTCTCCAGCTCGGAGTACGTCGGACCCATCGCACGACCGGCGATGAGCGCGGAGAGGAACTGGGCCTCCTCCGCGGAGCCGGCACGAGCCCGGAAGTCGATGTCGTCGGTGCCGAGGGCGACCCGGGCGAACTTCGCATAGCAGTACGCGTCCTCGCGGGTCAGTCGCCCACCGGGCAGCACCGCGACCCGGGAGCCGGCCGCGGCCAGCCCGCGCGCGGCGATGTCGAGCGCCTCGGGCCAGCTCGCGGGGACCAGGGTGCCGTCGTCCTCACGTACCAGCGGGTGGGTAAGGCGGTCCAGGTCGAGGTAGGTGAACGCGAACCTGCCCTTGTCGCAGTTCCACTCCTCGTTGACCTCGGGGTCGTCGCCGGCCTGCCGGCGCAGGACCATCGAGCGGCGTATGTCGGTGCGCTGGGCGCAGCCGGCGGCGCAGTGCTCGCAGATCGTCGGGGTGGACACGAGGTCGAACGGCCGGGACCGGAACCGATACCTCGCGCTGGTCAGCGCGCCGACCGGGCACACCTGCACGGTGTTGCCGGAGAAGTAGGAGTTGAACGGCTCGTCGTTGCCGATGCCGATCCGCTGGTTCGCGCCGCGCTCGAGCACCTCGATGAACGGGTCGCCGGCGATCTGCTCGGCGAACCTGGTGCAGCGGACACAGGACACGCACCGCTCGCGGTCGAGCAGGATCTGCGCGGACACGTTGATGGGCTTGGGGAATGTTCGTTTGATTCCGTCGAACCTGCTCTCCGGGCGCCCGTTGGCCATGGCCTGGTTCTGCAGCGGGCACTCCCCGCCCTTGTCGCAGACCGGGCAGTCGAGGGGGTGGTTGATCAGCAGGAACTCCATGATGCCGAACTGGGCCTGCTGGGCCAGCTCGGAGGTCAGCTGAGTGCGGACGGCCATGCCCTCCGTGACGGTGACCGCGCACGCCGGCTGCGGCTTGGGTTGTCCCTCGATCTCGACGAGGCACATGCGGCAAGCGGCGACCGGGTCGAGCAGGGGGTGTTCGCAGAATCGGGGCACCGCGACACCGACCAGCTCGGCCACCCTGATGACCAACGTGCCCTTGGGGACCTGCAGGCTCACCCCGTCGACGGTGAGGGTTACCAGGTCCGTGAGCGCGGCATCGGTCGAGGCCGCGCCGCTGGTGGTGACGCTCACGAGGCACCACCTGAACCGACTGCGGCGGAAGCGAAGACCGTGGTGGCGACCGGGTCGAACAGGTCGTCGGCGGCGGTGTGGGTCCCGGCGACGAACTCGTCGCGGAAGTACTTCAAGGCCGGCGCGTACGGGGTCGCGGCCGCGTCCCCGAGCGCGCAAAAGTTGCGTCCGAACATCTGCCGACAGATGTCGTCGACCTTCGCGATGTCGGCGAGGTCGGCGTGGCCACGCTCGAAACGCTCCAACATCTGCTCCAGCCAGAACGTGCCCTCCCGGCACGGCGTGCACTTGCCGCAGGACTCGTGCCGGTAGAAGTGCATCCACCGGCTGATGGCCTTGACCACCGACGTCGTCTCGTCGAACACCATGGCCGTGGCGGTGCCGAGCATCGTGCCGGCGCCCTGCATGTCCTCGTAGGTCATGGGGACATCGAGGTGCTCGGGTAGCAGCATCGGTACCGATGAGCCGCCGGGGATCCAGAACTTCAGCTCGTGCCCGCTGCGCACGCCCCCCGCATACTCCAGCAGCTCTCGCATGGTGGTCCCGAGAGCAGCCTCATAGACACCGGGCCGTTCGACATGCCCGGAGACGCTGAACAGCTTGAAGCCAGGGGACTTCTCGGTACCCATCGTGCGCAGCCACTGCGCCCCGTTGCGGGCGATCGTGGGGATGTTGGCGATGGTCTCCACGTTGTTGACGACCGTCGGGCAGGCGTAGAGCCCGGCGACCGCGGGGAACGGTGGCTTGAGCCTGGGCAGGCCGCGACGGCCCTCCAAGGAGTCCAGCAGTGCCGTCTCCTCGCCGCAGATGTAGGCACCAGCCCCGGCATGCACCACGATCTCGACGCCGACGCCGGTGCCCATGATGTCTTGGCCTACGAAGCCCGCAGCGTAGGCCTCGGCCACTGCGGCCCGGACCCGGCGCACGGCCTGCACGACCTCACCGCGGATGTAGATGAAGGCGTGGCTGGCGCGGATTGCATGCGCCGCCAGGACACAGCCCTCGACCATCGCGTGCGGGTTCGCGAGCATCAGCGGGATGTCCTTGCAGGCACCCGGTTCGGACTCGTCGGCGTTGACCACGAGGTAGTGGGCCTTGCCGTCGCCCTGCGGGACGAAGCTCCACTTCAGCCCGGTGGGGAACCCAGCACCGCCGCGACCCCGAAGGCCGGAGTCCTTCACCACCGTGATCAGGTCATCCGGGGGCGCGGACAGGACCTTCTGCACCATGTCGTATCCGCCATGACGGCGATAGCCGGCGAGGGTGAACGAGTCCGCCTCGTCCCAGTGCGCGGTGAGGACCGGGGTCAGTGCCATCGCGCTCAGACCCCCGTCGTCTCGTGCTGGCCGGCGTCGTTGCCGGCCTCCGAGCCCGCGGGGTCGAACGGGGACCGCGTCGGTGCCGCCGGCGCCGACATCTGGTGCTCGCGGGCGTACGTCAGCCCGGCGAGCATCCGCGAGTCCGAGGGCGCGCCCTGCGCGGAAAGACCGTCGTCGAAGCCGGCGAGCGAGCGCTCGATCTCCTGGAAGGTCCCGATCCGCGGGCCACGGGTGGACACCACCTCGTCGCCGGCCTGCAGCCGCTCGACGACCTCCAGCGCCCGGGCCACGTCCATGTCGTCGAGCAGCTCCCAGTTCGCAGTCATCACTGGCGCGTGCGAGCACGCCGCCTGACACTCGATCCGCTCCAGGCTCACAGTCCCGTCAGCGGTGACCTCGTCGTGGCCCACACCGAGCCGCGCCGACAGCGCGGACCAGATGGCATCGCCCCCGAGCACCGCGCACAACGTGTTGGTGCACACCCCGACGTGGTAGCGGCCCACCTTGTGGCGCTTGAACATCGTGTAGAACGTCACCACACCGGCCACCTCTGCGACCGACAGGCCCAAGATGTCCGCACACATGGCGATGCCGGCAGAGGTGACCGTGCCCTCCTGCGCCTGCACCAGGTGCAGCATCGGCATCAGGGCGGACCGCGGCTCCGGATAGCGCGCGACCAGTGAGAGCGCCTCCGCCCTGGTCTCCTCCGTCAGTGCCACGTGATCTTCCCCTTCACCTGTCGACCCCACCCATGACCGGGTCGATGCTGGCCACCGAGGCCACGATGTCGCCGACCTGGCCGCCCACGCACATGGCCGCGACCGACTGCAGGTTCGTGAAGGAGGGGTCGCGCATGTGGACGCGGTACGGCCGGGTGCCTCCGTCGCTGACGATGACGGCGCCGAGCTCGCCCTTGGGTCCTTCCGTAGGGGAATACACTCGTCCCGCAGGAACCCAGAAGCCCTCTGTGACGAGCTTGAAGTGGTGGATGAGGGCTTCCATCGACTCCCCCATGATGTGCCGGACGTGGTCCAGGGAGTTGCCCTGCCCATCGCTTCCGATCGACAGCTGCGCCGGCCAGGCGATCTTCTTGTCCTCGACCATGACCGGGCCAGGCTCGAGCAGGTCCAGCGCCTGGTCGATGATCTTCACGGATTCGTACATCTCCTGAAATCGCACCAGGAACCGTCCGTAGACGTCGCAGGTGTCGACGGTGGGGACGTCGAAGTCGAACTTCTCGTAACCGAAGTACGGCTGGGATTTTCGAAGGTCCCACGGCATGCCGGCCGAGCGCAGGATCGGCCCGGTCACGCCCAGCGCGAGGCACCCGGTGAGGTCGAGGTAGCCGATCCCCACGCACCGGGCCATGAAGACGCCGTTGCCCTCCAGCAGGTCATGGTAGCCAACGAGTCTGCGGCGCATGTACTTCACGAGATCGCGCAGCTTCGCCTCACCGCCGGCGGGGATGTCCGCCACGACACCGCCGGGGCGAAGATAGGCGTTGTTCATGCGCAGTCCCGAGAGCATCTCGATCATCTCGAGGACCTCTTCGCGCTCACGGAAACAGTTCGTCATCGCTGTCGTATGGCCCAGCTCCATGCCCGCCGTGCCGATCGCGACAAGGTGCGAGGACAGCCGGGCCAGCTCCAGAGCGATCACCCGGATCAGGTTGGCGCGCACGGGGATCTGGTCCGTGATCCCCAGCAGCTTCTCGACCCCGAGGACGTAGGCGCCCTCGTTGGACAGCGAGTTGACGTAGTCCATACGCGTCACGAACGTGACACCAATGGTCCAGGTGCGGAACTCCAGGTTCTTCTCGATCCCGGTGTGCAGGTAGCCGATCGCGCAGCGGGCGTCGGTCACCGTCTCGCCGTCGAGCTCGAGGATCAGCCGCAGCACGCCATGGGTCGAGGGGTGCTGCGGACCCATGTTGACCACGATGCGTTCCTTGTGGCCCTCTGGCGGGGCGATGATCTGGTCCCAATCACCCCCCACCACCGTGAACACGCGCCCCTCGGTGGTGTCGTACGCACCGGCATAGATGTCCTCATCCCCGCCGAGCGTGTCGCCGGCGCCGCCGGTCAGCTCGTCCTGGACCGACTCGTACGTCACGTCGTTCATGAGTACGACCTGCGCTGGCTCGGGGCCGGGATGGTCGCGCCTTTGTACTCCACCGGGATCCCTCCGAGCGGATAGTCCTTGCGCTGCGGGTGACCTGGCCAGTCATCGGGCATCAGGATCCGCGTCAGCGCGGGGTGCCCGTCGAACACGAGGCCGAACATGTCGTACGCCTCGCGCTCGTGCCAGTCGTTCGTCGGGTACACCGACACGATGCTCGACAGGTGCGGGTCCGCGTCCGGCACGGACACCTCGACGCAGACCCGGCGGTTGTGCGTCATCGACAAGAAGTTGTAGACAGCGTGCAGCTCTCGGCCGTCCTCGTGCGGGTAGTGGATCCCGGTGACACCGAGGCACAGCTCGAAGCGCAGGGCCGGCTCGTCGCGCAGCCGGCGTACGAACGCCAGCAGGTGCTCCCGGCGCACATTGAACGTGAGCTCGTCACGGAACACCACGACGGACTCCACCGCGTCGGTGAACGAGATCCCGTCCTCGGCCGGCAGCGCGAGCGCGAGCTCGTCGGCCGCCTCGTCGAACCAGCCGCCGTACGGTCGCGGGGTCGGAGCAGGCAGCCGGACCGGGCGGACCAGGCCGCCGTAGCCGGACGTGTCTCCGGTGTCATGGGCGCCGAACATCCCGTGCCGCACCTCGACAACAGGGATCGAGGTGACGTCCGCGGGCACGACGTCCAGACCGGGGACATGGTGAGCGGAGGCGATCACGCCGGGGGACTCGCTCATCGCAGCAGGCCCGTCATGTCCGAGGTCGGCGTCGCGTCCATGCCCTCGCCCTCGAGTGCGGTGATCTGCTGCTCGCGATTCACTCCCAGCTTGGCGTTGCGGATCTTGTCCTGGAGCTTGATGAACGCGTCGAGCAGCATCTCCGGTCGAGGGGGGCACCCGGGCAGGTACATGTCGACGGGGACGACATGGTCCACGCCCTGCACGATCGCGTAGTTGTTGAACATCCCGCCGCTGCTGGCGCACACGCCCATCGACAGGACCCACTTGGGATCCGGCATCTGATCGTAGATCTGGCGCAGCACGGGGGCCATCTTCTGGCTCACCCGACCGGCCACGATCATGAGGTCGGCCTGTCTCGGCGACGCTCGGAAGATCTCCATCCCGAACCGCGCGCTGTCGAACCGCCCGGCACCGACGGCCATCATCTCGATCGAGCAGCACGCGAGACCGAACGTCGCCGGCCACAGCGAGCCGGCTCTGGCGTAACCGGAGACCTTCTCCACCGTCGTCAGCAGCACGCCGCTGGGAAGGCTGTCCTCGAAACCCATGCCCTGCCTACCTCTTCACTCCGTCGCGGTTCAGTCCCACTCGAGACCACCCCGACGCCAGACGTAGGAGTACACGACGAGCACGGACACCAGGAACAGCACCATCTCCACCAGGCCGAAGAGGCCCAGCTGATCGAACGCGACGGCGAACGGGTACAAGAAGATGATCTCGATGTCGAAGACGATGAACAGCATCGCGGTGAGGTAGTACTTCACCGGGAACCGGCCCCCGCCCGCCGGTTGCGGCGTGGGCTCGATGCCGCACTCGTACGCGTCGAGGCGGGCACGGTTGTAGCGACGCGACGCCGTGATGGTCGGCGCGGCCACCGAGAAGACGGCGAAGGCCGCTCCGAGGATGCCCATGACCAGGATCGGCAGGTAGAGCTGTCCCACTGCTGTCCTCCTCCTTGCCGGTCCGCAACCTTGCAGATCCTAGTGCTGCGCGGTACGAGCCCTGGCGGACCCTGCCCGCCGCAGCGGGTGCCTCACGACGAGGGCATCACCCTCGCCAGCGTGTTGACCAGCCGGTCCACCGGCTCCCCGGCACGCGGATCGCGCAGGTTGGACAACATGGTCATCGTGACCTTCATCAGCAGCGGGTGCGACAGGCCCCGCTGCGCGCACAGCCGCATGATCTCGGGGTGCCCGATCAGCTTCACGAACAGGCGCCCGAGCGTGTAGTAGCCGCCGTACTCGGCCTTGAGCCGGCGGGGGTAATCGGCCAGGGCCTTCTCGCGCGCGTAGGGCGTCGGACGGCGAAGGGCCTGGGACATCACATCAGCGGCGATCTCGGCGGACTCCATCGCGTATGCGATGCCCTCGCCGTTGAACGGGTTGACCATCCCCGCGGAGTCCCCGACCAGCAGCAGGCCATCGGCGTAGTGCGGTTTGCGGTTGAACGCCATCGGCAGCGCCGCCCCGCGGATGGGCTCGGTCGGCTCGGTGAACTCGTACTCCTCACCGAGCCGCTCCAGCCATCGCGACAGCAGCGCTTTGTAGTCGACCTTTCCGAACGCGGGGCTGCTGTCCAGGATGCCGAGCCCGACGTTGACCCGGCCATCGCCAAGACCGAAGACCCAGCCGTAACCGGGCAGCAGCCTGTCGCCGTCCCACAGCTCGAGGTGGCTCTCGAGCCACTCGTCGTCGCTGAACGGGGAATTGAAGTAGGTACGTACGGCCACACCCATCGGGCGGTCCTCACGGCGCACGCGGCCCGATGCGACGCCGAGCCTGCTGCTGTTGCCGTCCGCCGCCACGACCAGGGGTGCCCGGTAGGTGAGCTCGGGGCCTTTCGCGCCGTCGGCCGCCTTGGTCTGCGCCACGACCCCCTCGATGCGCCCGGTGCGCTCATGACGTACCGGCCCGCTCACGGTCGTGTTCTCGAGCAGCCGCGCCCCGGCTGCCTTGGCCTGGGTGGCCAGCAGTTCGTCGAAGTCCTTGCGGGTGCGGGTCAATCCGTAGTCGGGGAATGTCGAGAGGTCCGGCCACGGCATCAGCAGCGACATCCCGCCACCGATGATCCGCAGCCCGGAGTTGCGGGCCCAGCCGTTCGCCGGGCTGGTGTCGATGCCCATGGAGACGAGCGCCTTCACCGCGCGGGGGGTCAGCCCGTCACCGCACACCTTCTCGCGCGGGAACGACGTCTTCTCCAGCACGAGCACGTCCAGGCCCTGCCGGGCCAGGTGGTACGCGGTGGTGGTGCCGGCCGGTCCGGCACCAACAACGATGACGTCAGCGTCGTACCCGGCGCGGCGCTGGTCGGGCACTGCGGTCGACAGGGGTTGGGTGCTCACGGTGGTCGACGTCCTCGCGGGTGACGGCAGCGGGTGCGCTTGTGAAGTGGTTCACGAGCGCGGACCTACTGTAACGCCCCACAGCCGGTTGCACCCCTCGGGCCAGTAGG
>JBDTDW010000081.1:0-6527 GCA_039922855.1 Candidatus Nanopelagicales bacterium
CGATGTAGCTGTGTCCGGTGATCCAGCCGATGTCCGCCGCGCACCAGTACACCGTGTCGGGCTTGATGTCGAAGATGTAGTGATGCGTGGTCGATGTGCCGGCAAGGTACCCGGCGGTGGTGTGCACTACACCCTTGGGCTTTCCGGTGGTGCCGCTGGAGTACATGAGGAACAACAGATCCTCGGAGTCCATCGGCTCGCAGGGGCACGAGCCCGGATCCTCGGACTGGGAGTCGACCACGTCGTGCCACCAGTGGTCACGACCCTCGACCATCGCGACGTCGTTGCCGCCGCGGTGCAGGACCACGCAGGTCGTGACCGACGGTGCGGCGTCCATCGCCGCGTCCGCGGTGGTCTTCAGGTCGATGACCTTGCCGCGGCGCCAGGAACCGTCCTGTGTCACCAGGAACTGGCACTGCATGTCGTTGAGCCGACCGGACAGCGAGTCCGCGCTGAACCCGCCGAACACCAGGGTGAACGCCGCGCCGATGCGCGCGAGCGCGAGCATGGTGACGACTGCCTCCGGGACCATGCCGAGGTAGACCCCGACGTGGCTGTCCTTGGTCATCCCGAGGCTCTTGAACCCGTTGGCCGCCTTCACCACCATGTGCTGCAGGTCGGCATACGTGATCGTCTTGCGGTCGTCGACCGGCTCGCCCTCCCAGTAGTACGCGACCTTGCTGCCGAGGCCCGCTTCGACGTGGCGGTCCACGCAGTTGTAGCAGGCGTTGAGCTTGCCGCCGAGATACCACTTGGCGTAGGGCAGGTCCCACTCACGCAGGGTTTCGAACGGGGTGAACCACGACAACCGGTTGCGTCCTTCGGTCTCCCAGAACGTGTCGGGGTCCATGGTGTAGATGTCCGGCTGCGCGTTGGCCTGGGCCGCGAACTCCGGTGACGGCGGATAGGTCCGCTTCTCCTGCATCAGGGCGTCGATCGTCAGGTTCGGTTGTGCGTTGTCGCTCATGGGCTACTCCTTCGCATTCGCAGTTCTGGTCGGCGCGCCCCACGCCTCAGCGGGCAAGCGGCCAGACCGGGAGGACGACGCGCTTCCAGGTGGCATTGGTGACCGCTGCCAGGGAGCAGTACCAGGCTAGGACAGCGGTGATCAGGCCGAGCCAGCCCCCGATCTTCGTCATGTCGGCGTTACCGCCAAGAGCCCCGATGGCCAGGAACAGGAAGGTGAACGCAAGAACAACGAAGACTGCCAGGACGCCGAGGCTGGTCCGCAACGCCGGCACGATCATGTACGTCGTGAAGATGCACCAGGCCAGCAGGTAGACCCCGACGGCCTTGGCGGGCACCGCCGGCGTCGTGTTGAGAAGCACCCAGAACGAGATCCAGAAGGCCCCGAACGAGCTGAAGGCCACCGCCCCGAACGTGTTGCCCTTGCGGAACTCCCACATCCCGGCCAACAGCTGCGCGAGACCCCCGTACGCCAGGGCCAGGCCGAGAACTACCGTGACACCATCAGTGAGCAAGCCCGCGTTGAAGACACTGAGGACGAACGTGGTCATCGCGAAACCGGCTAGCCCCAGCGGACCCGGGTCGGCGATGTCAGCGGTGACGGGGGCGACGGGTGCGTGGTGACTCGTCTCGATAGGGTCGCGCATCTCCATGGCAGTCTCCTCCCAACCGGCGTGCTCGCACACGGGTGGGTGACCATCACGCGGCGGCAACCAGCATGGCTCGGTCCAGCACAACAAGTATCGTTCACCGATAGACTATGCCTAGTTCTCGATCACTGCACATAAAACGATATTTGTGTCGGAGCGCACACCGGCGAACGCGCGCTGTGACCAACTGACTTCGACGCGGGGGCGCTACCGGCGCCGACCGAGAGGGTGGTTGCCGTGGCACGCTCCCATCGCCTGTCCCAGCAGCAGTACACCGACCTGCTGGAGTTCCGTACGGCGCTGCGCACGTTCGAGCGGTGGAGCGCCGACCAGGCTCGTCTGCAGGGCCTGACGCCGGCGCAGCATCAGCTGCTGCTGGTGGTGAAGGGGCACGCGGACCGGCGCGGACCCACGGTCAGTGATGTTGCGGCATACCTGCACGTGCGACACCACAGCGCAGTCGAGCTGATCGACCGGACGGTCGAGGCCGGCCTCGTCGAGCGCCGCCGGGTCGATGAGGACGGTCGCGTGGTGCGTCTTCGCCTCACCAGGGCAGCCGAGGGCAGGTTCGCCGCGCTCGCCGAGCTGCACCTGGAGGAGCTGCTGCGCCTGACGCCGATCCTGGAGCACCTCGCCGAGCCGTACCGGACCCAGTAGCGCGTCCGGGGCCCACTGACGGCTTCGACCCCTCGCCCATGGGGGTGAGGGGTCGAAGTACGACTGATCCGAGAGTCCCGGACCTGAGGTGGAGCGTTATTGAGAGGTAGAGCTAGACGGGACGGACCTGCTCGGCCTGCGGGCCCTTCTGGCCCTGACCGATCTCGAACTCGACACGCTGTCCCTCGTCGAGGGAGCGGAAGCCATCAGTGGCGATAGCCGAGTAGTGAACGAACACGTCAGCTCCGCCTCCATCCTGCTCGATGAAGCCGAAACCCTTTTCGGCGTTGAACCACTTGACGGTACCCTGAGCCATTTTTTTCTCCTGATCATCTGATCAGCAGTCCGATCAGACGACCAGCCTAAGGTACAACAGCGGTCCGGAGTCAAACCGGGCCAATCCGGGCGTGCCGCGCCCCGGTCCGCACGGGCCGCTACGCTCGCGACAGCGTCCGGTTCGGACCCGGTCAGCCGGCCCTTCCGGGCATCTGACCTGTCACGAAGGAGAACCTCTGGTGAGCACCACCTCGTTCGTGCCGGCCCGTGTCCTGGGAGACCTGCTGCCCGGTGGGCTGGTGCGTGACGGCGCCCTGGTCCTTGGCGGCGCCGGGCTCGTCGGATTGTTCGCCCAGCTCTCCGTTTCCCTGCCGTTCACCCCGGTCCCGATCACCGGCCAGACGTTCGCCGTGCTGCTGGTCGGTGCCACTCTCGGGACGGTCCGGGGGGTCCTGTCGATGATGGTCTACGCCATGGCGGGCATAGCCGGTGTGCCGTGGTTCGCGGACCACTCCAGTGGGGTGGCGCTGGCGTCGTTCGGCTACATCGTCGGCTTCATCGTCGCTGCCGGCGTGGTCGGGCGCCTGGCCGAACGCGGCGCCACCCGGACTCCGCTGCGCACTGCCGCGATCATGGTCGTCGGCTCCCTGGTCATCTACGCGTTCGGCGTCACCTGGCTCAAGATCTCGCTCGGCGTGATTTGGTCCGTCGCGATCGCGCTGGGGCTCACCCCGTTCCTGCTCGGAGACGCCGTCAAGGTAGCTCTGGCAGCCGGTCTCTTCCCGATCACGTGGCGGCTGGTCCAGCGCCGTTCGTGACTGCCGGCGCCGTTCATGCGCCCGGGACTCGTCCCCGCCTGCCCGGCGCCGACTAGCCTGCGGCCATGGCGCAGCAGCGGGGGTCGCGAGAGGTCCCGGCCGACGCGCCGGGCGGGAGACGACCTGCGTCGCGCTCGAGCGACCCGGAGTCCTCGCGGGTCGGGATCGACGCGGCCAGGCGCGCACGGGACGTGTCGCGCCCTGACGCACGCGACCTCGAGCAGGCCGAGTCCTCTGTCGTCACCCGGAGGGCCCGGCCGGTCGCATGACCCGGCGCCCCGCGGCCACGGCACCCACGACCGCCGCACCCATGAGCGGCGCCCGTGTCACCGCCGCCTCAGCGTTGTGACTCGTACTCGGTGAGCAACGCGATCCGGCGTACGTGCCTCGGGTCGTGCGAGAACGGGGTCGCGACAAAGGCGTCGACGATGGCCGTGGCGGTGGCGGCGTCGTGCATCCGGGACCCGATCCCCATGACGTTCGCGTCATTGTGCTGGCGCGCCAGCGTCGCGGTCTCCACGCTCCAGCCCAGGGCCGCCCGCACGCCCGTGACCTTGTTCGCGGCGATCTGCTCCCCGGTCCCGGAGCCGCCGATGACCAGCCCG
This sequence comes from Candidatus Nanopelagicales bacterium, assembly GCA_039922855.1. Lineage (GTDB taxonomy): Bacteria > Actinomycetota > Actinomycetes > S36-B12 > CAIYMF01 > JAFIHG01. The sequence continues at coordinate 3,973 of JBDTDW010000081.1, forward strand.
AGGCTGCCGGGGTCGTCGACGACAGCCTGCGCCGCGGCGATGCAGAACGGCGGGTAGTCGTCGGTCGGGTCGTACTCGGATGCACCGTGGTCGATCACGTCATGGCCGGCATCGGCGAGGTGGGCCGCCACGGTCGCCTTCAGCTCGAAGCCGGCGTGGTCGCTGCCGAGGTGTACGCGCATGGCGCCGATCCTGACAGGTGGGCGCAGCGTCAGTCGAAGCGTGGTCCCTGGGACCGGCTGCGCTTGATCTCGTAGAACCCCGGAGTGCTCGCGACCAGCAGCGTGCCGTCCCACAGTCGGCCCGCAGCCTCGCCCTTGGGGGCCGGTGTCACGACCGGTCCGAAGAACGCCACCTGCTCACCGAGCGGCCCTGGCACGTGGATGATCGGGGTGCCGACATCGGTGCCGACCGGACCCATTGCGCCATCGTGGCTCGCGCGCAGCTCGACGTCGTACTTGTCCGTGACCGCAGCCTGGAGGAGGTCCTCGGGCAGTCCCACCTCCAGCAGGGCCTCCCGGATCACCTCATCCTGCGCCGACTGCGTCGTGATCTGACTGCCGCGGCCCTCGACGTGCAGGCGCCGGCCCAGCGCTGTGTACAGCGGGAGCACCACCTGCTCGCCGAACTCCAGGCGGGCTGCCGTGACGACGCGGACCGGGCCCCAAGCGAGCTCGAGCCACCGGGTGTAGTCCTCGGACAGCTCGGCGCCGGCGTTGAGCTCGGCCAGGCTCATGACGTGCCAGCGCACCGTCACCGGGCGAACCTGCGCCACGTCCAGCATCCAACGCGAGGTCAGCCACGCCCAGGGGCACAGCGGGTCGAACCAGAAGTCCGCCACGACCGGCGACTCGTCCAGCGAGGACGAAGAATCATCACGTATTGAATCATTGAACATGGAACTACCTTACCTTCTCGACCTCCGGAAGACCCCGGTCGGCGTGGTGAGCCGTGGCACACTGTTGACGGGCCCCCGGTCGGGACGCCCTCCACCCCGGCAGACAGGTCCTGGCCGTGAGCGGCATGAACATCACGCGCGCCGAGGCGGCGACCCGCTCGGCGTGCGTCTCGGTGATCGACTATCGCGTCCACGTCGACCTGAGCGAGATGGCCTCCCCCGAGGCGAAGACCTTCGTGAGCACGACGACGGTCCGATTCGGCTCGACCGCAGGCCGGTCGACCTGGATCGACCTGGTGGCAACCGGCCTCGACCGTGCGGTGCTCAACGACCGCGAGCTCGACGTCGAGACGGCGTTCGACGGGCACCGCCTGACGCTGGTGGGTCTGTCCGAGAACAACACGCTGACCGTGACGGCCCACTGCTCCTACATGACCACCGGCGAGGGACTTCACCGCTTCGTGGACCCGGTGGACGACTTCGTCTACCTCTACACCCAGTTCGAGGTCGCCGACGCCCGCCGCGTCTACGCCTGCTTCGACCAGCCCGACCTCAAGGCGTCGTTCGCGTTCAGTGTCACCGCTCCCTCAGGTCTGCAGGTGGTGTCGAACTCCCCCACCCCTACGCCGACCCAGCAAGGCGGTGGGTCGGCCCAGGAGAGCGGGCTGTGGGACTTCGATCCGACGCCGAGGATGTCGACGTACATCACAGCACTGATCGTCGGCCCTTACCACGTCGTGCGTGACGAGCACGTCGGGGCGCACGGCACGTACCCGCTCGCCGTGCTGTGCCGGGAGAGCCTGGCGCAGTACCTCGATGCGGAGGACATCTTGACGGTCACCAAGCAGGGCTTCGCGCTGTTCGAGTCGGCCTTCGACACGCCGTACCCCTTCGTGAAGTACGACCAGGCCTTCGTCCCGGAGTTCAACGCCGGAGCGATGGAGAACGCCGGTGCCGTCACCCTTACCGACGACCTCGTCTTCCGGTCCCGCGTCACCGGAGCCGCGTACGAGACCCGCGCCAACACGGTGCTGCACGAGCTGGCGCACATGTGGTTCGGCGATCTGGTGACGATGACGTGGTGGGACGACCTCTGGCTCAACGAGTCGTTCGCCGAGTGGGCGGCGCACTGGTCCAGTGTCGAGGCGACCAAGTACACCGACGCGTGGACCACGTTCCTGAACCAGCGCAAGGCCTGGGGCTACCGGCAGGACCAGCTGCCGAGCACCCACCCGATCGTCGCTGACATGGTCGACCTCGAGGCGGTCGAGGTGAACTTCGACGGCATCACGTACGCCAAGGGTGCATCCGCGCTGCGCCAGCTCGTCGCCTGGGTCGGCGAGAAGGAGTTCCTGGCCGGGCTGCGCAGCTACTTCACGAAGTACGCCTGGGGCAACACGACGCTGAGCGACCTGCTGGCCGAGCTCGAGCTCAGCAGCGGCCGCGACCTGACCGAGTGGTCCCGGACCTGGCTGGAGACCAGTGGTGTGAACCTGCTGCGGCCCGAGCTCGTGATCGGTCCTGACGACCGGTACGAGCAGGTCACCATCGTGCAGGATCCACCTTCGGCACCCGTGGGCATCGAGCCGACGTTACGCCCGCACCGGATCGCACTCGGGTTGTACGACCGCGACGACGAGGGCGGCCTTGCCCGCTC
>JBDTDW010000082.1:0-8791 GCA_039922855.1 Candidatus Nanopelagicales bacterium
GTTCCAGGTCCGTGCCGACCCGCCCACGGTGTCCGGCCTGGCGCCGTTGCGAAGGCCCGGGGCCGGCACGGGTGCAGCGGTGATTAGGGTGCCGCCCAGAGGAGCTGACATGAGACTCACACCCGAGCACGACCAGTTCCGCGCCCTGGTGCGTCGCTTTGTCGAGCAGGAGATCAACCCGCACGCGGACGAGTGGGAGGCCGCCGGCACCTTCCCCGCGCACGAGCTGTTCCCGAAGCTCGCGGCGATCGGCGGCCTGGGCCTGGAGTACGACGTGACCGACGACGGTCAGGGTGCGGACCACTCGTACACGATGGTGCTGGCCGAAGAGCTGGGTCGTGCCGACTGCGGCGGGGTCCCGATGGCGATCTGCGTGCAGGCCTCCATGGCCACACCGGCACTGGCGCGGTTCGGGACGCCCGATCTGAAGGCGAGGTTCCTCGCCCCGGCGCTGCGCGGAGAGATGGTCTGCTCGATAGCAGTGTCCGAGCCGGACGCGGGTTCGGACGTCGCGGGGATCCGTACCCGGGCTCGCCGCGACGGCGACGACTGGGTGATCACGGGCCGCAAGATGTGGATCACCAACGGCACCCAGGCCGACTGGCTGTGCCTGCTGGCTCGTACGTCGGACGAACCCGGCTACCGCGGGATGTCGATGATCGTCGTCCCGACGGACCTGCCGGGGTTCAGCGTCGGCCGCAAGATCGAGAAGATGGGCAACCGGTCAAGCGATACCGCGGAGCTGGTCCTGGATGAGGTACGGGTCCCCGTCGCGAACACGATCGGCGAGGTGGGTCGGGGTTTCCAGCAGCAGATGATGCAGTTCCAGGACGAGCGCATGATCATCGCGTACAGCGGGATCACGGGCGCGCGGCGCGCGCTCGAACGCACCATCGACTACCTGAAAGTGCGTGAGGCGTTCGGAGAACCATTGCTGGCAAACCAGTATCTGCAGTATCACCTGGCGGAGCTCATCGCTGACGTCGATGTCGCGCACGAGTACTGTCGAGCCGTCGCTGAGCGGATGGTCGCCGGTGAGGACGTCATGCGGATGGCGACGATCGCCAAGCTCACGGTCGGCCGCCTGGTCCGCCGGGTCGCGGACACGTGCGTGCAGTACCACGGCGGCATGGGTTACGCGGAAGAGCTGTGGGTGGCGCGGTACTTCCGCGACTCCCGCCTGGCTTCCATAGGGGGCGGCGCCGACGAAGTCATGCTCCGCGTCATCTGCGACCTCGAGGGCCTCTCCCCTTCCGGATGAAGTCCCCTACTGACTCGCTGCGCTCGTCAGCGGGGGCCCAGCGAGCGGTGTGCCGACGCACCGCTCGCGCCCCGCACGGAGCTCGTACGACCCCCCGGTCAACTCTCACGAGCGGCCGGGAAGGGCCCGAACCCGAGCGCCCTCCCGTGCTGCACCGTGTCGACGTCCCGTGAGGCACCCCATACATCGGGCACCTCGGCGATGCTGGCCCCGATCAGCAGTGAGCGTACGGAGGCCCCGTACGCCGCCGCCCGCACCTGACCCCGTAGCCAGGAGGTCCGGTACGCGGCCAGCAGCGGTTGCCGCACGCCATCGCCGTCGACCAGCACCGCCCCGTCCACTCCGGCTCGAAGGCATTCCAACAGCTGGGGGATCGCCGGTGTCGCGGCCGGTTGGTCCCCCGCGAGGACGACCGTCAGCTCCTCCGTTACCCCGTCCAGACCGGTTGTGATCGCCGCGACGGGGCCGCCGAACGGGGGATCCTCGCGCCGCCACGTGAGGTGCGGGGCGTACGCGCCCGCAGGCACGGGACCCACCACGACGACGTGAGCAGCGGTGGCGACGGCATCGAGTGCGTGCTGCAAGAGGGTTCGCTCATCTCGAGTCCAGCCCAGCTTGTCCGAACCGGCCCGCGAGGACCTCCCGCCGGCCAGGACGATGGCGTCGTACGCAGGCCCCGGCACCTCTTCACGGTATTACGCGGATCCGGATGAGGCGTTCCTCACGTGTCACACGACACGCCGACGGCACCCGCCTTGCCCGGGGCTAACTCTCGGCTTCATAACGTGTCGCAGTGGTCGTCGTCCCGATCGAGCGTGCTCCGAATCGGGTACGAACGATCCCGGTGACGAGTTCTGCCTGGCAACGGACAGCCGGCCGACGCGTTACGGCGATCCTCGTTCTCGGTGTCTGGCCCATGCTGTGGTTCTGGCTGCTGTCGCGCCACGGCGGTCTCTCGTGGCACTACTTCGTCACCGGTGGGCAGTTGATCGGGGACGTCGGGGACAAGGCCGGCGGACTGCATCTGTACGCCACCCGACCGGATCTGCAGTTCGGTCCACTCTCGGTTCTCGCCGCCGCCGCCTTGTTGCTACTGGGCAACACCCCGGCGCTCTTCGTCGCGCAGGTGGTCACTGCGCTGGCTGGGCTGCTCATCCTCCTGACGGTGCGCAGCCTGGCCCACGACGTCCATCGCGACACGCCGCGCGTGGTGCTCGACAGGCGTGTCCTCCTCGCGGCCATCCCGTTCGTCCCTGTCTGGATGAACCTCGCCGTACGGTTCGTCCATATCGACGACATGCTTGCGCTGTTGCTCACCACGGCGGCGATCTTCGCGCTGCGTCGCCGGCTGCCGTATGTCGCCGCACTGCTGCTCGGTCTCGGCGTGGATGCCAAGCCGTGGGCCATCCCCTTCGTCGCGCTGTTACTATTGGTCGAGCACCGAGATCGGCTGCGTTGCCTAGGCCTTTGGTCATTCACAGTGGCACTGGCGTGGCTACCGTTCCTGGCCGCGGATCCTCGTACGATCAATGCCGGAGGATTCCAGATCCCCGTTGATCCGAGCTCGTCCCTGGCCTTGCTCGGCCTTGGAGGGGCCGGTACTCCAGTCTGGACGCGGGCCGTCCAGGTCGTGGGCGGCACATTGCTCGCGGTTCTAGCAGTTCGCCGCCGCCGGTGGGCCGGTGTCGTGCTCCTTGTCGTACTGGCCAGAATCGTGATCGACCCTGGTGCGCACAGCTACTACGCCGCGGGGGTCGTGGTGGGCGCCGCCATGTGGGATCTCGTGGGGACCTCGCGACGCCTGCCGTGGTGGACCATGACCTCGGCGCTGGCCTTCTTCGCCTTCCGGTGGGTGCCGCAGCCCGACTGGGGCCACGGGGTGATCACGGTCGCCTTCTTCGCGGCCGCCGTCTGGTGGATCGCGCTCCGGCCCGACAACGAACTGATCCCTGGTGGTCGCTGGATCATCCGGATCCAGTCCCAGGAACCGGTCCCGGACCAGACTGCTCAACTGTCGTCCCTGGGGGCGTGAGAGCGGGACTCGACGTGCTTTTGCCGAGGCGATCTGCTCGGCCGAGCTCGTGCCGGTGACCGACTGGAATGTATTCGCCCTGACGGCGCTGTGGGTGCTGTTGCGTATCGAGCGATCGCTGGGTCATGCCTGCCCGCGCGCGAGCAGGAACCGACCGGTGCTGACGCGACCCGGAGCGGTATGCCGCCTGACCCATGCGGCACAATCGCGCCTACCGGAGGGCTCGCATAGTGGTCTAGTGCGGCGGTCTTGAAAACCGCTGTTGGGTAACCCCCAACCCAGGGTTCGAATCCCTGGCCCTCCGCCGATCCAGGTTCAGCGCTTCAGGTGGGGTCGGCACCCTCGCGGGATTAGGCCCTCAAAAGGTCCGGGTTCGCGAACACCGTCCATGTCGCCATCCGGCACGACGGGCTACCCGGTGATACCGAGTCGCTCGGCCGAGTCCAGAACGGCCACTTATTGGCCTGCATCGGCACTGCGCGCGCCCACGCAACGACAGCTGAGCCACTCAGCTGCAACCATCCGGCCCGCAGGTCGGCCCGGTGTCACCGGCGGCCACCATCGCGAGGGGATGGGATTCTTGCCAGGCCTGGTCAAGGGCGTTGCCGAACATCTCGGGAGGCTGTGCCCCCGAGATCCCGTACTTTCGGTCGATCACGAAGAAGGGCACACCGGTGATGCCGATGGCGCGTGCCTCGGCGATGTCCTGACGCACCTCGGCGGCGAAACGGTCCGAGCCGAGCGTGGCCCGAACTTCGGACTCCTCCAGACCGGTTGAGACACCGATCCGCCCGAGCACGTCGGTGTCTCCGGTGTCCTGACCGTGCTCGAAGTGGGCCGAGAGCAGCGCTTCCTTGACCTCGTCGCCCCGGCCATGGCTGTGGGCGAGGTGAAGCAGCCGGTGTGCGTCAAAGCTGTTGGCGACCTTGAGAGAGCCGAAGTCGTATGTCAGCCCTTCCGCAGCGGCGGTATCGGCGACATGATCAAACATCTGGGAAACCTGTTGCTCGGACATCCCCTTGACCTGGCAGAGGTATTCGAGCTCGGTCCCGGCGTAGTGGTCCGGCAGTCCTGGATCTAGCTGGTAGCTCTTCCACGTCACCTCGACATCGTCCTTGTGGGCGAAGCCTTCCAGTGCCGTCTCGAACCGGCGCTTCCCTATGAAGCACCACGGACAACTGACGTCGGACCAGATCTCGACCTGCATGGTGCGAGAACGGATCCGCGGCCTGTTCTATTCCGCTCTCGGACGCAGGTTCGACCGTCAGGGCTCCACGTCGACTGCGTCCAGCAGCGCAAACACCGTCCAGCCCAGGAAGAGCACGAGCACCACGATCGTGACGCCACTTCCTACCGACACACTTCCGAGGACGGCGAGCAACCAGGTGAACAGCACACAGAGCACAATTCCGACGACGATTCCGGCGGCCTTGGCGGGCGTACGGTGCGAAGCCTGATCGAGGTCGGCCACTGCTGTCTCCTTCTGCCGTTACGGGCCGGGCCAGCCTAGCGGACGGTGTGGCGTACCAGATTCTCCGCACGCTCCGGCGAATCCGGGGGTTGGTCGTTCATCTGGTGGGTGGGCGGAAGGACCCTCCGGCCGGCTCAGGAGAAGGACTGGCGGTTCTGGATCATCAAGGCCCAGGATCTGGGTTCCGCGCAGCGCTGGGCCGAGCCGGCTGCCGTCGCCTGCCAAGGACCGGTCGAGGTTCGTCCGCTCCAGGGCGGACCCATGACTGAACGCCACCTCCTGCCCGACCGCCGCGTGCCAGCGAGTCGGCGGCGCTCGAGCGGGCACGGTCGATGGCCGCGTACGAGGATGCCTCGAGCTGATGGGCAACGGCGCGGAGGGTGCTGTGCTGCGGTAGCAGCAGGCTCGGCTCGCGGCGGTCACGGGTCACTCGCCGTCGGGTACCCTGTCTGCGCCGGAAGCGGGCCGCGTGCGGACCTGGCCCGGCACCGGAGGCGTCGCCTAGTCCGGTCGATGGCGCCCGCCTGCTAAGCGGGTTGGGGTCTTAAAGCCCCTCGGGGGTTCAAATCCCCCCGCCTCCGCGTGGCGGAGTGAGAGGACCACCGCAAGGCGGTCCTCTCACTCGTGCGAGGCGGCAACTGCCCGCACTCGGTGGCGGCGGCCCCGGATCGGTGGTCTGCTGGCAGCATGAGTGATCACCGGACGGGCCTTCCCGCAGGGATCCGGGCCTGCCTGTTCGACATGGACGGGGTCCTCACAGACACCGCGTCCGTGCACGAGCGGGCGTGGTCGCAGATGTTCGACGAGTTCCTGCGGTCCCGCGACGGTGCGTCCTTCCAGCCGTTCACGCAGGACGACTACAACTCCTACGTGGACGGGCAGCCGCGCGCCGATGGGACGAGGAACTTCCTGGCGTCGCGCGGCATCACCCTGCCAGAAGGCGATCCTCACGACGCGGCTGGGTCTGAGACGGTGCAAGGGCTAGGCAGTCGGAAGAATGCGCTGGTACAAAAGCACTTCGAGCAGTTCGGTGTTGCCGTGTTCCAAACCTCCGTCGAGTACGTCCGTCGGGTCCGTGCGGCCGGACTGAGCGTGGGAGTCGTGTCCGCCAGCGAGAACACCTCGCAGGTGCTGGCGCAGGCCGACATCTCGGATCTGTTCGACATCCGGATCGACGGCATCGTGACCAAGGAGCAGCACCTGGCGGGGAAGCCCGCACCTGACACCTACCTGGCCGGCGCCAAGGCGTTGGGAGCGCCGGCTCGGGCGGCGGCAGTCTTCGAGGACGCGGTGGCGGGAGTCGAGGCCGGCCGCGCGGGTGGATTCGGGTATGTCGTGGGTATCGACCGGGTCGGTCACGCCGCGGCGTTGCGGGACGGTGGGGCAGACGTTGTGGTCACAGACCTTGACGAGCTGATGGGGACGGCATGAACTCTCCGGAGGCGCTGCCCGGCAACGAGGACGGCTCGGACCGACCCACGTTCGAGGTCGATCCGTGGAGCGTTCGCGAGGCGTCGTTGCGGCTGGACCAGCTGGCACGTACCGAGTCCGTGTTCGCCCTGTCCAACGGGCACGTCGGCGTCCGCGGCAACCTCGAGGAGGGCGAGCCGCACGGGCTGCCAGGGACATACCTGGGATCGGTGTACGAGCGCCGCCCGTTGCCGTACGCCGAGGCAGGGTACGGCTATCCGGAGTCGGGCCAGAGCGTCATCAACGTCACGAACGGCAAGCTGATCCGGCTGTTGGTGGACGACGAGCCGTTCGACGTCCGCTACGGCACCCTGCAACGGCACGAGCGCATGCTGGATCTTAGGGCCGGAACCTTGACCCGCACCGCGGAGTGGGTTTCGCCGGCTCAGAAGTCCGTGCGAGTCCGGACGACACGCTTGGTATCGCTCACGCATCGCTCGATCCTTGCGATGTCGTACGAGGTCGAGGCCATGGACCAACCGGTGCGGGTCGTGCTGCAGTCCGAGCTCGTCGCCAACGAGGACCTTCCGGCTACGACGGATGACCCTCGCGCCGGTGCTCAGATCAACTGCTCGCTCGAGCCGGTCGAGCACCTGGCCGCCCGGGCGCGGCTGATGCTGTTGCATCGAACCCGAGAGAGCGAGATCGGGATCGCGGTGGCCGCTGACCATGTCGTCTCGGCGCCGGACGGCGTGGCAACGGAGACCTTTTCCGAGGCGCTCGAGGACTGGGCCCGCACGACGGTGGTCGCCACGTTGGCACCCGGACAGTGCCTGCGACTGCATAAGTTCGTGAGCTATGGCTGGTCGGCGCTGCGGTCCACGCCGGCACTGCGGGACCAAGTGGCGGCCGGGTTGGTCGCGGCCAGGCACACGGGCTGGGACGGGCTGCTCGAGGACCAGCGATCGTTCCTCGACGAGTTCTGGGACGGTGCGGACGTCGAGGTCGACGGAGACCCGGCTCTGCAGCAGGCGGTGCGGTTCGCCCTCTTCCACGTCCTACAGGCATCGGTCCGAGCGGAGGACCGGCCGATCGCGGCAAAGGGACTGACCGGCCCCGGTTACGACGGCCACTGCTTCTGGGACACCGAGACGTTCGTTCTGCCGGTACTCGTCCACACATCTCCGGACGCGGCGGCGAGCGCCTTGCGATGGCGCCGCAACACGCTGCCATTCGCTCGAGAGCGTGCCCAGCGGCTCGGGTTGCAGGGTGCAGCCTTCCCCTGGCGCACCATCAACGGTGAGGAGTGCTCCGCGTACTGGCCGGCAGGAACCGCCGCTTTCCACATCAACGCCGACATCGCCGACGCGGTCGTCCGCTACCACGACAGCACCCGCGACGAGCAGTTCGCCGACGAGACCGGGGTCGAGCTGCTGGTCGAGACGGCTCGCCTGTGGCGGTCTCTCGGGCACGTCGACCGCGCCGGAGGTTTCCGCATCGACGGTGTCACCGGGCCTGACGAGTACAGCGCGTTGGTCTCCAACAACATCTACACGAATACCATGGCCCGCCGGAACCTGCGCGCCGCGGTCTCCGCGGTGGAGAAGAACTCGGTCCGCGCCGCTGCGTTAGGGGTCACCGACGCCGAGGCCGAGGCGTGGGCCCGTTGCGCTGACACCATGGTGATCCCGTACGACGACGAGCTCGGGGTCCACCCGCAGAGCGAAGGTTTCACGGAGCTGCAGCAGTGGGACTTCGCCGCCATGTCAGCCGACTCGTATCCGCTGCTGCTGCACTTCCCGTACTTCCAGCTCTACCGCAAGCAGGTCGTGAAGCAGGCCGACCTCGTGCTGGCGATGCACCTGTGCGGCGACGCGTTCACGCCGGAGCAGAAGGCGGCGAACTTCGCGTACTACGAGGCGTTGACGGTCCGGGACTCCTCCCTTTCGGCATGCACTCAGGCCGTGATCGCGGCCGAGGTAGGGTGCCTGGACCTGGCGTACTCGTACGCCTGCGAAGCCGCGTTCATGGACCTGTACGATCTGGCTCACAACAGTCAGGACGGTCTGCACATCGCCTCCCTTGCCGGAGCGTGGACGGCGCTCGTGTCGGGCTTCGGCGGGATGCGCGACCACGCCGGGCTCCTGCACTTCGCGCCGCGGCTTCCCGACGGGCTGACGCGGCTGCGCTTCACGATCCGGCATCGAGGCCAGCGGCTGCGCGTCGAGACTGACGGGGTCCAGGCGACGTACACGCTCATAGACCACGACCGCGAGCTCCGGTTCCGGCATCACGGCGACGAGGTGGTGGTACGGGCGGGCGCACCTCTCGTGCTGCCGGTCCGGCCTGCACCCGAGCCGCCGGACGTGCATCAGCCACTTGGGCGGACACCGCTCCGGCACGGCGGCCGCCCCCGCGACTGACCTCGTCGCAAGCACGGCGTTCGGGGCAGGACGCATGCTCCGGTATGCTCCCTGACGGCCCTCGGGCCGCTGCGCCCGTAGCTCAACGGATAGAGCATCTGACTACGGATCAGAAGGTTGGGTGTTCGAATCACCCCGGGCGCACACCATCACCGCAGGTCAGAGGCACAATGACCAGATGCTCTTGAGTTGAT
>JBDTDW010000083.1:0-5566 GCA_039922855.1 Candidatus Nanopelagicales bacterium
GCTCGAGACCCTGCTGTAGCGGGCGGTTGCCGCCGGAGCTAAGGCCGCAGGAGCTGTCGCGGCACTGGACGTAACCCGGCAGCCCCACCAGTAACTTTGCTACCACTAGTCACATCAGCACCTGTGAACAGCCTGTGGACCCACCGGTTCTCCCTATGAGGGATGTCATATTTGCCCCCATTTGGCCGAAACTCGGACGTTCTTGTGGAAATTCCGGCCGTCGTCTGCGATCGTCCACAGGTCGTGCGGCGATTTCGCACGACACTGCTTAACCGGCGGGGTCGTCCCGCCGGGCCGGGGACCCACTTCCTGGGGCGAATCGTCGTACTGCGCAAACTGTCAGCGCAGCACGAAGTAGGGCACCTCTCGCGCCCGAGCCCGTCAGCTAACCCGGTAGGCCTCGAGAGGAGAACCATCTCTTGCTCCGCCATGCCCGCCACGGGCTAAGCCCAGTGGCCCTCATCCCGACGACGGCCTTGCTCACCGGCTCGCTGGCGCTGGGACTGCTTCTCGCAAGTCCGGCCAGTGCCGCCACCTCAATGTCCCCGTCTGCCGTTGCCTCGGCGCAGGTCGCCGTGAGCCGTACCGCCGCCGTCAGCGCGGCCCAGGTGGCTCGGGCGGCAGCCGTGCGCAACGCCGTTGTCGCCAAGGCCGCTGCTGCCAGGGCTGCAGCGGTCAAGGCCGCAGCTGCCCGCGCGGCAGCGGTACGCACGGTTGCTGCCCGGCAGGCCATGGTGCGCAACAAGGTCGTCCGACTCGCGCTGTCGCGGGTCGGCCACGCGCGTTACGTCGCCGGTGCCGCCGGACCGAACCGCTTCGACTGCTCCGGCCTGGCGCTGTGGGCCTGGCGGCTGGGAGCCGGAAGGCACCTGCCGCACTACTCCAAGGCGCAGGCCCAGGTCACCCGCCACGTGTCGCGCGCAGACCTGCGTCCCGGCGACCTGGTGTTCTTCTTCCGTGACGGTGCTCACCACGTGGCCATCTACATCGGGGGCGGTCGCATGGTCGGCGCGGCCAACCCGCGCGCCGGGATCCGGATCGACTACGTGTTCAAGGGCTGGTACGGCGCCCGCTACAGCGGGGCCGGTCGTCTGTTCTGACCGCTTGCAGCACTGCGGACAAAGCCCTCGCCCCCTGTGGCGGGGGCTTTGTCTTGCGGTCAGGGCGCTCAGGCGCCGCCGGGGTCCGGGGTCGTGGGGTGGGCGGTGACGAACGCCTCGATCGCTTCCCCGCTGACCTTGGCGCAGAGCTGGCGGTAGCCGGCATCGGTGCCCCAGTGCGCCATCGCGATCATGGCGCCGCCGGCGAAGCGGCCCCTCGTGACGTCCCAGGGAGCGGCGATGAACTTCGGGTCGTCCACCCTGATCCGGTTCGCCAGGGCGTCGAGCTGGGCCTGCTGGTCGGTGGAGAGAGTCGGGTCGTACCAGACGATGGTGTAGCCGTGCTGGAGGTTCAGGACCAGCTGCTCGACCTGTGGCACGTCGCTGTCGGCGTAGAACGGCAGGTTCGGGAACACTGGCATGGCGAAGGTCTTCCCCGAGCTCGGCGGGGTCGTGGCGTAGTCGACCCGGGTCACGGCCGGTGCGGCGGTCCCGGGCCCGACCCGCACACCCGCATCGAAGATCGGATCGGTGATGGTCGGCTGGCACCCGGCGGCGGCCAGCGGGACCCCGAACGTGCTCGGGTCCGTCCTCGATGCCCCGCTCGCGTCACGGATCACCGCAGCTGCGCCGGTGCCCAGGACCAGCGCCACGATCAGGCCACCGGCGACCCGGTGCACGAGGTGGCGCTTTCGCGGATCGGCGCCCTGCTCGGTTTCCTGGGGCTCGGTTTCCTGGGGCTCGGTAGCCGGGGGCTCAGCTGCAGAGGGCTCAGGTGCGTCGGCGAACTGCCGCTCCGGCTGATCCTCGTGCACCGGCTGCTCCTCCCGCTGTCTCGCACGACGTGTTCCTCGCTGGCCTCACCTGCCGGCGGACCTGTCAGGCCCTCAGACGCGCCGCACCGACGCCAGCCAGGATGCGGCGTCGGCGAAGTCGGCGTCGGTCACCCCGTTGCGCAGCAGTGGCGCGCGGCCGTCGTGGCGCGGGTAGGAGCCCAGGAAGCGTACGTCGGCGCAGATCCGGTGCAGACCGGCCAGCGCCTCACCGACCCGGGAGTCCAGGACATGGCCCTCGAAGTCCACGCTGAAGTAGTAGTCCCCCAGCGCCTTTTTCGTGGGCCGCGACTCTATCCGGGTGAGGTTGACACCGCGGACCGCGAACTCAGTGAGGATCTCCAGCAACGCACCGGGGTGGTCCTCGCGCATGAACAGGCACAGCGTGCTCTTGTCAGCCCCCGACTGCGGCGGCGGCGTGCCGGGCCGTCCCACGAGGACGAACCGGGTCCATGCCTCCTCGTTGTCCCCGATGCCATCGGCGAGCACGTCGAGGCCGAACGCCTGCCCGGCGGCCGAGGACGCGATCGCGGCGTCGAGACCGGAGCCGTCGGCCCACAGCGCCTCTGCGGCTCCGGCCGTGGATGCGGTGAGCACGATCTCGGCGCCGGGGAGGTTGGTCGCCACCCAGTCACGGCACTGAGCCTGCGCATGGGGATGGGTGCCGATGGTGCGTACCGCCGCCATCGTCGTCCCCGGCCGGGCGAGCAGGGCGAAGCGCACGGGGATGGCGATCTCACCGATGATGACCAGCGGATCACCGAACGCGAGGTCGTCGACGGTCGTGGGGACGACGCCTTCGATGCTGTTCTCCAGCGGGACGAGGGCGGCCGTCGCGACCCCGGACCGCACCTGTTCCAACGCTGCACCCACATGGGCTGCCGGCAGCAGCTGGGCCCCCTGGCTCTCCGGGAGCGCGAGCAGTGCAGCCTCGGCGAACGTCCCACGTGGCCCGAGGAACGCGTAGACCGGTGTCACGCCGCGACCCCGCGCAAGGCATACGAGACGGCCTGCAGTTCCTCCGGGGACAGTGCCGCATCGCCCGTGCCCGACTTGACTCCCTTGATGTATGAACGGGTCTCGGTGCGTCCGTGGATGCTTGTGAGCACGAGGCCGTCGCCGGAGTCATCGAGCAGCGCCGCCGAGAACGACAGCCGCCCACCGAGGTCCCCGAACGCGTCGTACCTGACCACGCTGACATGGCACAGCGCGTCGGACAGCTCGTTGCGGGTGAGCTCGAGCGCGGTCGAGAACCCCACGACCTGCTCGCGCAGACCTTGGACCTGTTCGGTGGTCCGAGCCGCCGCCGCGATGAACGACTCCTGACCGTCGCCGGACTGCAGGAGCACGTAGTCACGCTTCATCCGGGCGATCTTCACCAGAGCGACCAGCGCCAGCAGCAGGGCAACGGCTCCCAGCACCACGCCGACGAGCACCAGGACATCACGCGCTGTGGGGTCGAGGGACACGGCGTCAGGGTAGTCGGCTTCGCGCGATGATCCGCGCCACCACCACGGCTCGGCGCCACTCGTCCCGTCGTTGGTGTTGGATGATCTCCATTGGAGATCGTCCAACCCAATTCCGGCCCGCTGGTCGGCGTGTCTTTGCTGCACGACCTCCAAAGGCGAGTCACAGTCCTGGCACCGGCGTCCGGGCAGCGGCCGGAGCGCACGGTACGACGGACGGTTCCAGCGCCGGCGGGGGTCGAGAGGGAGGGCCGGTGTCCGCGACAAGCCTTCCGGCCGCTACGGCGTGCCTCGTGCTGGGGCTGGCGATCGTGCTCAGCGTGTTCTCCTCGATCCTGCGGACCCTCGTCGTACCGCGCGGAGTTCCGAGCCGGCTCTCGCGCGGCGTGCTGCGCGCCACCATGGCCGTGTTCCGGACCGCGGCGCGCCGTGCCGGCAGCTACGCAGGACGTGACCGGGTCCTGGCGTACGCGGCACCGCTTTCCCTGATCGTGACCCTGCTGACCTGGCTGGCCCTGCTGTTCGTGGGGTACGGCCTGATGCTGTACGCGTTCTCACCACTGAGCTGGGCGTCCGCGCTGCGCGAGGCAGGGTCCAGCCTCTTCACGCTCGGGTTCGCGAGCACCGATCGAGGTCAGCTCACCGTCCTGGACTTCCTCGCAGCTCTGACCGGACCCCTGGTCGTAGGACTGCTCGTCGGTTACCTCCCCAGCATCTATGCCTCCTACAACCGACGCGAGGTAGAGGTCGCGATGCTGCACTCGCGGGCCGGCGAACCGAACTGGGGTCCTGAGCTGTTGGGGCGCTTCGCGGTGGTAGCAACCGTCGAGGAGCTACCAGGGCTCTGGCGCGAGTGGGAACGATGGGCCGCGGACGTAGCGGAGAGTCACGTGAACTACCCGGTCCTGACGTACGTCCGATCCGCCCAGCCCCTGCGCAACTGGCTCATCGCACTGCTGGCCGTGATGGACTCCGCCGCGCTGAACCTGGCACTTAACCCCCAGCTGCCACAAGGTCCGGCGCGCTACGCGCTCCGACAGGGCTTCGTGGCCATCCGCGACATCGCGCGCTCAGAGGGGATCGAGGTGACCGAAGACCCGGATCCGCACGAGCCGATCGACGTGACCCCCGAGGAGTTCGACCGGGTCTGCGCGATGCTCGCCACAGTCGGTTTCTCCATGGGCCGGACTCCGCAGGAGGCGTACCCGCACTTTCGCGGCTGGCGGGTCAACTACGAGCGCGCGGCGTACGCGCTGGCGAGCCGGATCGACGCCGTTCCGGCCGCCTGGAGCGGTCCGCGGCACCCGGCGCAGGACACCATCTACCCGAGGCGTCCGCAGAACCGGACACCGGCAGATCCTGGTGGCTCGCCGGGCAAGGCCACCGACCCGGACGGCCATGGTCCGGACGCTCCAGCGCCGGGGAACTGATCACCCGGGGCGAGACGGTCCGACAATTGAATGGATCGGACGCCACCGACGGGGGATGCAGCGGCGTCCGATCCATGAACAAGGTAGACAGATGACGGCGAGATCGACAAGCCCATCGACGCCATCTGCCGATGTTCTTACGAATTCTTTGCCATTCATTGGTGTCCGGAGGACTTTTTCCGGCCAAACGAGACCGATCAGAGCCGTTGCCGGGTCAGCGGATGGTCACCTGGCGGTTGGCCAGACCGGCGCGGGCCCGCCGTTCTTCCGTCGTCAATGGGGTGGATCGGGTCATTGCCTCGGCCAGCCGCTCGGCCCAGCGCTGCGCCGGTTCCTGCACCTGCTCCGCGGACGAGCCGGGTGCCAGGTCCCATACCGGCACGAGCAGCCCGTGCGCTCGGAAGGACCCGATGAGCCGGGTGTCCGGGCCCAGGCCGTCCTGTCGGCTGGCGCGCAGCCGGGCCATCGCGTCCAGCAGCGCCTCCTCGTCGTGGGGGAGCACCCAGCGCAGGTGCTCCTTGCTCCCGATCCGGCACCAGTACGCCGCCTCGACACCGTGCAGCCGCTGGGTCGGGACGACCGCGGCGTTGGCGCGCTCCATCGACTCCTGCGCCTCGGTGGTGAGCTCGACGCCGTCGAGCCAGAAGTCGAAACCCTCGCGTACCTGCACCTCGAACGGCGCCTCGAGGTCAAGCACGTCCTGCAGACGCGGCCCGTCGCCGGGTCGCTGGTACGTC
>JBDTDW010000084.1:0-11043 GCA_039922855.1 Candidatus Nanopelagicales bacterium
GAGATACTGCCCTGGGACCCGACCACCTGCGAGGGGATGGACGAGCGCATCCTGGACCGGATGCGAGAACGCTCGCCGACGGCTGTGCCGTCCCTGCCCCGTGGCCGGGGGTGGCTGCTCGTCGAGCTGGTCGGCGACGACACCGGCGAGCTCGAGGACCGCGCTCGTCGACTCGTCGCTGGCGTCGCCTGCCTCGACGCCATGATCGTGACTGACCCTGCGCACCAGCGTGAGATCTGGCGGATCCGTGAGGACGGCGCCGGTCTTGTCGCGCGGACCGCGGACGGGCGCCCTGCATATTCCGGGTGGGAGGACGCGGCCGTTCCCGTGCCACAGCTCGGGCGATATCTGCGGGAGTTCGATGAGCTCTGCGCCGCGCACGGGCTTACCGGTGTCCCGTATGGTCATTTCGGCGACGGATGCGTGCACGTGCGCCTCGACCTGCCACTCGGCAGAGGCCCGGACCGGGGGCGTGCGGCGTTTCGCGCGTTCCTCGGCGAAGCTGCTGGGCTGGTTGTGGGACACGGTGGCTCGCTGTCCGGAGAGCACGGTGACGGCCGAGCGCGCAGCGAGCTACTCGCCAGGATGTACTCACCGCAGGCTCTCGCGTTGATGGCTGCGGTCAAACGGATCTTCGATCCCGCACGAGTGCTCAACCCCGGGGTGCTGGTCGATCCTGATGCTGCCGACGACCTGCTCCGGACGACGACGATGCGTACGGCACCGCTCCAGCTGACACTTGGCCGAGGACGCGACGCCGACCTCGTCACTGCGGCTCACCGCTGCACCGGCGTAGGGAAGTGCCGGGCTGCGAACGACACCGGGGTCATGTGCCCCTCGTTCCTCGCGACCCGGGAGGAGAAGGACTCGACGCGAGGCCGGGCCCGCGTACTGCAGGAGATGCTGCAAGGTGACGGCGAGATCGACTGGCGGGCACGGCCGGTCCACGAGGTACTGGATCTGTGTCTCTCCTGCAAGGGCTGTGCCCGCGACTGCCCCACCGGCGTGGACATGGCCGCGATGAAGACGGAGGTCCTGCACCGCGCCTACGAGGGACGCCGGCGCCCAGCATCGCACTACACCTTGGGCCGGTTGCCCGCATGGAGCGACGCAGCAGCTCGGGTTCCGGAACTGGTGAACATGCTGCTGCGCAGCCCATTCGCCAGGTGGGGAGGATCACTGGCCGGTGTCGATGGGCGCCGGCGACTGCCGACCTTCGCCCGACGGACGTTCCAACAGGTGTGGCACGGGCGACCGCTGCGACCCGACTCAACACTGCCGGCCACGCCGCACGGGACGGTCGCGCTGTGGGTGGACAGCTTCACCGACCACTTCGCCCCGCAGGTAGCGGTCGCCGCGGTCCGGGTGCTCGAGGCCGCCGGATATCGGGTCGACGTGGTCGGTGACGAGGCCTGCTGCGGCCTGACCTGGCTCACGACCGGCCAGCTAGACCAGGCACGAGCCCGGATGACTCGTACCGTCGAGGCGCTGACACAGCGCCTGGACGCGGGTCAGTGCCTGGTGGCACTGGAGCCGTCGTGCCTGTCCGCGGTGCGCGGCGACGGGCCGGCACTGCTCGGCACTCCGGCTGCGGAACGGGTGGCCCAGAACTTGCACTCGTTCGCCGAGCTGCTGACTGCGACCCCCGGCTGGGAAGCGCCGTCGTTGCACGAGGTGCATGTCTTGGCACAACCGCACTGTCACCAGTACGCCGTCGTGGGATGGGACGTCGATGCTGCACTGCTGCGCGGAGCCGGGGCGCAATTGGATCAGGTCTCAGGATGTTGCGGCCTGGCGGGTAACTGGGGCGCTGAGCATGGTCACCACGACCTCTCGATGGCGATCGCTGGACTGCAGCTCGTTCCCGCACTGGATCGGGCAGCCCCTGGGACGATCGTGCTGGCCGACGGCTTCTCGTGTCGCACCCAGCTCGAGCAGCTCGGCCACGGCCCAGGCCATCACCTGGCGGAGCTGCTGGACCACGCCGGTCGACACGGCCGCTGGCATGGTCCCGAGTGAGGACGTAGATCGCGTCCGAGTCGGATGACGTAGCGTTCGCCCACCAGAAGGGATCAACGAATGAATGAGCCGCGAGTCGCCCTTGTCACCGGGACCTCCAGTGGGATGGGCCTGCACACGGCTGTGGGTCTGGCTCGCTCTGGGTTGCATGTCGTCGCCACGATGCGCGACGTGACAAAGGCCGATCCCCTGCTGGCGGCCGCGACCGCGGCCGGTGTGTCGCTCGAGGTCCAGGAACTCGACGTGACGGATGAGCGACAGGCCTCTGAGGTCGTCAAGGCGATCGGCATCGTCGACGTCCTGGTCAACAATGCCGGGCGAGGTGCGGTGGGCAGCCGCGAACAGCTGACCTCGCAAGAGCTCCGTGACCAGCTCGAGGTCAACTTCCTGTCCGTCGCGTCGTTGACCCGTGCGGTGCTGCCGCGCATGCGCGCGGCCGGGGCCGGGCGGATCGTCACCGTGACTAGCGTTGGCGGTGCCGTGGGTCAGCCGTTCGCCGACGCGTACTGCGCGGCGAAGTTCGCCGTCGAAGGCCTCATGCAGTCGCTGGCCCCCGTTGCGGCTCGCTTCGGCATCTCGGTAAGCATCGTCGAACCGGCCGCGGTGGCCAGCGCCTTCGTGACCAACGTCGACGGCATCAACGACCGGCAGAATGACGATGACCCGTACGCGGAACTGCTGGCTGCGTACCTGCGTCGCACCGAGGGCGCGTTCGCCAATGCCCAGAGCGCCGCGGCGGCCGCCGAGGTGATCGTCGATGCGGCCACCACCTCGACCCCGAAGTTCCGCTGGCAGACCTCAAGCTCAGCCGCCGCGTTCGTGGGGCTCTCGCTGGCCGACCTCGACGGCAGCGCCGTTCTCCGTCAGACCGCCACCTGGCTCGCCTGACCGCTCGTCGCGACCGTCCAAGCCGAGCGACCCCGTTCGGCCTAACGAACGGGGTCGACGCGGCTCCGCTGCTCAACCGGTCGCGATACCGGGCCGACACCAACAGTGGTGGTTCCGGCCCAACGATGTCGTCAGGTGCGGCGGCGACCGACCATCACCTGTCACCAGCGACGGAGCCAAGGAGCATCCCCGTGACCTCGCCAACCCCAGATAACCCCACACCCGAGATCGCGGCGTCTGACGTGCCGATCCCTGCGGATGCGTCATCTGTCGACGCAGCGCATCCGGCAGGGATTTCCCTGGGCACAACGGAGGTTCAGAGCTCCACTGACCACCCCTCCGAGAGTGTCGCGCAGATCAAGACCAGCGGGCGCAAGAAGAAGGTCTGGGCAGGCGCCGGTGCCGGGATCGCCGTCCTGACCGTCATAGGTGTTGTTGCTGGGTTCATGTTCATGGGCCGCCCCGACGTCACGCTGGCCCGGGCCTGGAGCG
Source organism: Candidatus Nanopelagicales bacterium (assembly GCA_039922855.1). Classification (GTDB taxonomy): domain Bacteria; phylum Actinomycetota; class Actinomycetes; order S36-B12; family CAIYMF01; genus JAFIHG01. The sequence continues at coordinate 3,400 of JBDTDW010000084.1, forward strand.
CAACAACCGCCGCTGGGGGCATCGATGCAACAGCCTCCGTGCACATCACCGACGCTGGGTTCGCGGCCCTGGGTTCGGCGTCACCCGGCGCCGACGAGGCCACCGTCAAGGAACTCGTGAGCAATGCGACCTTCCGGCTGATCGCGACGAGTGTCGACCCCGCTGACCCCCAGTTCTCCTTCTCGACCGCGTTCAAGGGAACCGACCTCGCGGCATTCACCGTCACCAACCGGACCGTGTACCTGAGCACCAACTTGTCCGCGCTCGAACAGCTCGCACCCAAGGCAGCCCCTGACCTCACCATGCTGACGAAGATGATCAACTCCCCCGAGCTGGGCATCCCGGCGTCGGTCAAGCCTGTCCTCAGCGCACTGCTCGACGGGAAACCGGTCGCGGTCCCGTTCGGGTCCGACACCACCTTCGGGAAGGCCTACGACAAGGCGCTCGCCGACCCCGAGTTCGCTGCAAGTGTCGGAAAGCTGAGCAGTCCTGCCGCCGGTGCAGCCTGGACAAACCTGCTCGACGCGGTCCCCGATGCGCTGAAGGCGAATGCCACCATCACGAACGTCGGTAACGACAACGATGGCGAACACCTTCGGGTCAGTACTCCGCTGGCAGCAACGCTCAACTCGCTCAAGCCGGCGCTCAGCTCGTACCTGACGGCACTCGGGGCAACGTCGGCCGACGTCGCGGACGGCACCGACACCAGCAAGGTCACGGGCACCCTGGTCGTGGATGCGTGGGTCAAGGACGGGAAGATCACCGCTGCTCAGGTCGACCTCGGCAGCCTCATCGATGCGAGCAGCCACTCCACGGGAGTGGGGGCAGCGAAGGTCACGGTCCCGGCCGGTGCAGTGGTCCTGCGCGTCACGTTCACATACCCACCGAAGATCACCGCACCCAGTGGCGCCATCGTGATCGATGACACCGTCATCAACGACACCGCCGGATGGTTGAAGACCACCGGCTCCCAGCTGCTTCCTGGTCTCGGGTCTGGCTCAGCCGCCCCCGGGGCCCCGTCCCCGTTCTGACCCACCCGCTCATCTGACCCAACGCCAGGAAGGTCCGTCCACTCCGATCAGACGAGCACGGCCACGAGCTGTGCCACGGTCGGGAACCCTTGCAACCCATCAGGGGTGGCGTAGAGCCGACACGTCAGCCCGACCCCACCGGTAGCACCAAAAGGATCACGACCGTCGATCAGGATGGTGGGGGATCCACGGAACTGCACGGCTTCCGCCTCCACCGCAGTTCGGATGCGTCGATGCCTCACCTCGGTGCCTCCTCGACCCGCCAGTGCCAACGCCTCCCGAAGATGCCGGTCGGCTTCCACCCAGTTCGGGCAACCATCGAAGTACAGCAACGAAACGTTCACGAGGGCACAGTACGTCGGGTCGTCGCTCTGTCCGGCAAGGCCAGCACCCCTCAGGTCGTCCTGGTCTGGACCGACACTGCTGGGATCTCGGCGTCGTGGAGCAATGGTCGGGTGTCTGCCTGCGCGCGCACCAGGGAGGTGTCAGGCTGCGAGTGCGGCACCGGCCCCATCGCGGCTGGCCCGACCAGTCGCCGACGCGTGCAAGGGAGAGCCCATGATCGAGCCGACCGGCCTGGCCCTGGAGCTCCGGACACCGCGCGCTGCGGCGGTAGCCGGCATCCTGTTCGCCGCCATCATGGCGACGATGATCATTCTGGCCCGACCCTCTGGCCCGAACCAGGGCTCCGACAGCACGAGCTGGGTCACCACGGCATCGACGCGTAATTCGGTGTCACTGGCGCTGACGCTCGTCCCGTTCGCCGGTATCGCGTTCCTGTGGTTCATCGGAGTGATCCGCGCCCGCCTCGGCGCGCGTGAGGACAAGCTCTTCGCGACGGTCTTCCTGGGTTCCGGACTGCTGTTCGTGGCGTGTTTGTTCACCGCGGCAGCAGTGCGAGGAGCGGCGCTGACCCTCTACCCGGTGACCGGTCCAGTGTCGGTCGATACGGTGCAGCTGATCGATGCTCTCGGATCCACGTTGCTGATCACCTTCGGCGCCCGGATGGCGGCGGTGTTCATCACCTCTGTCACCACGGTCGCTCACCGCACCAGTCTCGTCCCTCCCTGGCTGACGGTCTTCGGCTACACCAGCAGCGTCGCCCTACTTGTGTCGCCACCGTCGGTGCCATGGGTGCTGCTGGTGTTCCCGGCATGGGTGCTCGTGATCAGCATCCAGATCCTCCTCGTGAGTATGCGACCTGCTGCCCTCGACGACCTCAACACCCCACTGATCTGACAGCAGCCCCTGTCGAGGAGCCGCGCGGGCCTACCAGGGCAGCCTGGCCGGCTTCAGCGTGGCAGGGACCGACCGGAGGGCCGCCAACTCCCAGGCTCATGTGGCCCTGCCCGTCAAGAACCGTCATCCTCCGGCGCCAGGTCCAGAATCAGCGCTGTCCCGGGCCCGGTCGCCTGGTCTTTCGAGCAAATAGGGTGGGTAGGCGACAGTCGCCGGGGCCACGGCCTTTGGGTTCCCGACGTGAGAGGGCAACATGAGCATCGAAGGATCACCGATCAGCGATGCTTGCGGTGACGGCACTGACGTATTCATAGGAGCTAGACCCACTCGACACGGCGATCTGCGAGTCGAGAGTCACGGGATGGCACCGATCCCGCTCGAGGGGCGCTATGGCGGGCTGTGGCGCAACTTCACCGTGTGGTTCACGCCGAACATGGAAATCTCCGGAGTGTTCACCGGCACTATTGCCATATCCCTTGGGCTGAGTGTTTGGCAAGGTCTGGTGGCCGTAGTGCTCGGAGTCGCGGTCGGCGCAGTTCCCGTTGCCGTACTGTCACGCCTCGGGCCCCAGACAGGCATGGCCCAGCTGCCACTTGCCAGGCTCCCGTTCGGTAAGACGATTTCCGTCCCGGCAGCCGTGCAGTGGTTTTCATCAATCATGTGGGATGCGCTCGTAGGCTTCTTCGGAGGACAAGCTCTAGCGGCCCTATTGAATATCCCATTCGCCGCCGGTGTCATTATTGTTCTGGCCATCCAGGGCGCTCTGGGCTTTATCGGCTACGAAGCTATTCATCAATTCGAGAAGTGGGCTGCGCTAGTTGCGGCAGCATTCTTTTTGCTACTGGCCTTCCGGGTCGTCCAACACGGGAACTTCCCGACAGAGAGCACCGTTCAAGGTTCCGGTGCTGTCGGCGCCTGGCTACTCATGTTTGCAATCTCGATCAGCCTCGGTATCGGCTGGGCGAGTTACGCCTCTGACTACAGCCGATACATGAAGCCCGACACGGACGTGTCCAAAGTCGCCTGGCTGACGTTCGCCGGACTCTTTGTCTCCTACGTCTGGGTTGTCGTCATTGGACTGCTCGCCGGTACGATTCTGACGAACCAGACAGCTCAGGGCGTCCGCGATTTGATGGACAACACTGCCTTAGGGTATGTCGCGTTGATCGCTATGAGCGTTGGTGCCGTCGCGTCCAACTGTATGAATGACTATTCGGGGTCGTTAGCATTCCAGGCGGCTGGTATCAAGATCAGACGCCCCTGGGTCGCCCTGCTTGTGACAATCATCGCCTTTGTACTGATCATGTGGATGAATTCTGGCGATCTCGTGGGCAAATTCACTGATCTTGTTCTCTTCACAGGTTACTGGGTCGCACCATTCTCGGCTATCGTGCTCCTTGATTGGATCCAAGTACGTCGGGAGCTGACGCCCCGTGAAATTGAGCGTCTCATTCACTTTCAGAAACTTGATTCGGGTTGGATAGCACTGATATCTTTATTGGGCGGATTCGGCGCCATGATTCCATTTATGAACACCACTTTGGTGATGGGACCCGTAGCATCGGCGCTGAACGGCGCGGACGTCTCGTTCTTTGTTGGCTTCATCGTTGCTCTTGTCCTGTTCTATGTTCTCAATAAGGTATTTCGGACGCCGAGTGCGGGTCAACTCACCTCCTTCGGCAAGCCGCACCAGAGCAGGCTCGGTCGTGAACGCAACGACGCAGGTCAGCGCCGTAGCAACTGACCGAAGGCGTCATTGACCAAGTGTCGAACGCATCCTTCGACTTCTGCTCAGGAGCTGCGCGAGGTCGGCTTCCGCTGGCCCGCCGCCAGGATGTCCGGGCAGATCAGCCCCGTTCACTGGGTGAACGCATTGGCGTAGTACCTGAGCCACTCCGCAGGCTCGCGGACGTCTTAAACGGCCCGTGTCGCTCCGCGGCTGCCGGCTGGATGCCCGTTCGCTCGAGGCCTGCCTGGCGCGCACTGTGAACCGGATGGCGTGCCCGGCGTCGCCCAGCCCTCTAGCCTGGGAACGTCGCCACTCGTAGCGAAGGTGCGTGATCCCACCCCTGGATCACAGGCGTCCCGCACCGTCCGCGCCCAGCCATCGGAGCCTGTACGGCCACCACCGGAGCAGCTCAGGAGCCGCGCAACGAAGACAGCCTGACGGGCGAAAGACTGGAGAACCTAATGCAACCGATGTCATGGCGTCGTTCGCCGTTGGCGGCACGACACCGAGCCCTCGGCTCGGATCTTGAAGCCTGGAACGGCATGGAGACCGCTTGGACATACTCGACGAGCACTCTGCCCGATCAGCATGAGGCGATTCGTACAAGGGCCGCACTCATGGATGTCTCAGGCTTGCGCAAAGTGCACGTGGTTGGCGAGCATTCCCACCACCTCCTCCAGCTGGCCACGACACGCGACGTGCGCAAGGTCTACCCAGGTAGGTCGGTCTACGCCACCATGTTGGGAGATGACGGCTGCTTCGTGGACGACTGCATCCTCTACCGGACCGGACCCAACTCCTGGCTTGTCGTTCACGGTTCTGGCAGCGGTCACGAGCAGCTCGTTCGCTCCTCAACGGGCAAGAACGTGGCAGTTCTGTTCGATGACGACCTCCAAGACCTTTCTTTGCAGGGGCCGCTGGCCGTCGACTTCCTCGATTCAAGGGTGCCGGGAATACGCGACCTGCGGTACTTCCATCACATGCAGACACAGATCTATGGAAGGCATGTCACCATCTCCCGCACGGGATACACGGGCGAGCGCGGTTACGAGATCTTCTGTCGACGTGAGGACGCCCTGGAGATCTGGGACACGATCCTTGATGAGGGCAAGGCGATGGGGATCGTCCCTGCGTGCTTCACCACGCTGGACTGGTTGCGCGTCGAGAGCAATTTGCTCTTCTATCCCTATGACAATTCCCAAATGTATCCATTCGAGGATGAGGGCCCCGGGGATACATTGTGGGAGCTAGGGCTGGACTTCACCGTCTCCCCGGGAAAGACGGGCTTCCGGGGCGCCGAGGAGCACTACCGGCGGAAGGGACAGGAGCGGTTCAAGATCTTCGGAGTGTTGGCCGATGCCGACACTCCGACCGAAGCAGGCGACGAACTCTGGTCAGATGGCAGACGGGTGGGCGTCGTCACATGCGGGATGTACTCGCGCCTTACAAACCGGTCGATGGCGATAGCCCGACTCGATAGCGAAGTGGCCAGGTACGGCACTCCGCTCGAGGTACGGGGAGCCCACATCCGATGCACGGCCATCGCGCACCCGATCACGTTCGATGACCCGGACAAGAAGAAGCGAACGGCGATCTAGAGCACGGGTGCGCTGCAAAAACTATGCGCGCGCCGGACCACCGTCCAGACGTGGTTGCCTGACGGAGTGGGCGTGCCCTGCCGAGGACAGCTGAAGTGTCGCGCTCGTCGGGCCGGGGCCATAGGGCCGATGGCTGACCCAGAGCACCGTGCGCCCGGCAAGCGCCGCGAGCAGCTCGCCGGCGACGGCCTCGGCCATCACCTCGTCCAGGTGCTCGGTCGGTTCATCGAGCAGGACGACCGGGTGACCGGCAAGCAGCACCCTCGCGACACCCAACCGGTGTCGCTGACCACCCGAGACCTGACTGCCCTGGTCCCCCACGCTCGTGTACAGCCCGGGCGGCAGCTCGAGCAACCAGGACGTCAGGCCCACTGCGTCGAGAACCTCGATCAGCTCACCATCGGCGCAGCCCGGTCGGGCAAGCCTGAGGTTCTCCGCGATCGACGTGTCGAACAGGTGCGGATCCTGCGGGCACCAGCCCACGATGGAACGTACGTCCTCACCTGTCATGTCCCGGAGCTCGACGCCATCGAGTGTGACACTTCCTTGGTACGGCAAGAACTTCGCAAGTACCGCGAGCAGCGTCGACTTGCCCACCCCGGAGTGACCGACGATGGTGATGTGCGCACCCGGCGGCGCATCGAGGTCGACGCCGTGCAGGACCTCGGGGCCGCCGGGCCAGCCGGCACGCAGCCCGCGGGCCTGCAGCACCGGTGCCCCAAGGGTGCGGGAGCGAGCAGACGCAGGACGCGCCGGATCGGGCACTGGGTCGGGTGCGTCGAACACGGTCGCGACGCGATCGGCGGAGCCGCGGACGCGTCCGAGGGCCAACGTCGCGGCGGGCATTTCGACGACCGCCTCGTGAGTTGCTAGCGGCAACAGGACGAGCACCGCGAGCGCGACACCGGGCACGACGCCGGCAACGACCGCCGGCACAACCACCAGCAGCATCGCCACGGAAGCGCCGCCGGACAGCAGCACGCCGAGGCAGGCCGCGGCGCCGGCCGTCCAGGCGCTGCGGCGAGCAAGCCTGTGACGGGCCCGCTCGTCTGCATCGAGCCGCTCGAGCCACTGTCCGGCAGCCCCGGCCACAAGGATGTCGGCGAGCCCGTCGAGGAACTGCACCACGTCGCCTTGTTGCCGACCCCGTGCCGCGGATGTCGCGGCCTCCGCGGCCGCGGACGCCCTCGTGGTCAACCAGGGGACCAGGGTCGCGGCGAGCAGGAGCGAGGCGAGCAGCACCACACCGGCTGCGGGCAGCAACCACCAGGCAAGGACCACGGCGCAGACCGAGACCGCAGCACCGGAGGCGTACGGAAGCACGACGCGCAACGGCAGGTCCTGGGTGGTGTCGATGTCGCGGACCATCCGCTCGAGCAGGTCGCCGCGACGGTACGCAGGCAGGCCGGCCGGAGCGACCACCGCGAGCCGCGAGTACACGGCCAGGCGCAGGGCAGACAGCGAGCGCAGTGCGGCGTCGTGGGACACCAGTCGCTCCGCGTACCGGAACACACCACGACCGATGCCCAGCGCTCGGACCGCGACGATCGCGACCCCCAGCACCACGATCGGCGGCTGCTGAGAGGCCCGCGAGATCAACCAGGCGCTGGTGGCCAGCAGACCGACACCGCACCCGATCGCCAGTGTGCCGAGCACCCCTGCCCACAACAGCCGACCGGCCTCAGGCCGCAACCACGTCCACATTCTGCGCTGTGGCTGTGGCGCCACGTTGCGGCTCACGGGGCCGCTACCAGGTCGGGTCGGTCGCTCATGACGACGACCTCGTCGGCCGCTGCCGCGAGGGCGGGGCGGTGCGCGACCACCAGGACTGCGGCTCCCCGGTCGGCGAGCAGGCGGACAGTCCGCACGACTTCCGCTTCGGTCGCCGCGTCGAGCGCGGCGGTGGGCTCGTCCAGCAGGACGAAGGGTGCCTGCCGTAGCAGCGCCCGCGCCAGTGCTATCCGGCGACGCTGCCCGGTGGAAACCCCCGATGCAAGGTCGCCTACGACAGTGTCCAGCCCACCACTCAGATCGTCGGGGTCCAGGC